>CAZOZE010000086.1:0-4788 GCA_964584215.1 uncultured Rhodobacterales bacterium | reverse complement strand
GCGGCGCTGACCGAGCCGCCGCCGCCGCCGCCCGACCCGGTGCGGCTGGATTATCCCGATTGGCTCGACGCCGCCTTGCGCGACAGTTTGGGCGCGGATTTCGAGTCGTCGATGACGGCGCTGCAGGCCCGCGCGCCGGTCGATCTGCGGGTGAACACGCTGAAGGGCGACGTGGCGGGCGCCCGCGCGGCGCTGGCGGCGGAGGGGATCGAGACCGTCGCCGTCGCGCTGGCGCCGACCTGCCTGCGCGCGGCCCCCGGCGCGCCGGTGGCGCGCACCCGCGCCTACGCCGAGGGGCTGGTGGAGTTGCAGGACGCCGCCAGCCAGGCCGCCGCGCTGTTTCCTGCGCCGAAGCCGGGCGAGACGGTGCTCGACTTCTGCGCCGGCGGCGGCGGCAAGACGCTGGCGCTGGCGGCGGCGATGGGCGGCGCGGGGCGGCTGATCGCTCACGACGCGGCGGCGCGGCGGATGCGCGACCTGCCCGCGCGGCTGGCGCGGGCGGGGGCGCGGGCCGAGATCGCCGCAGGCGACGCGCCCGGCGCGCTGGCGGGCGCCTGCGATCTGGTGTTCGTCGATGCGCCCTGCTCGGGCAGCGGCGCCTGGCGGCGCGACCCTGCGGGCAAGTGGCGGCTGACCCCGGCGCGGCTCGCCGACCTGCGCGCCTTGCAGGCGACGGTGCTGGCGCAGGCGATGCGCTTCGTGCGGCCGGGCGGACGGCTGGCCTATGCGACCTGTTCGATGCTGGCCTGCGAGAACGCCGGCGCGCTGGCCGACTGCGGCCTTGCGCCGCGCTGTGATCTGCGGCTGACGCCCGCCGACGGCGCCGACGGTTTTTACTGCGCGGTTGTTTTCTTGTGAGTATGGTCGGGGCCGGAACGACGGCGCGATCCGCTTCGGGTTCGGGCCGCATCGCGGGTCGCAGGAAGAACGCCGGATGCTTGAAGCCCTATCGCCGCTGCGCTCCGCCGTGCATCATAACGCCCGCGCCGTTATGGCGCTTTCGCTCGCGCTGGTGGCGCTGGCGGGCGCGGCGGCGTGGTTCGCGGGGGATGAGACCGCCGCCGCGCGCATGGCGCTGCTCGGTCTCGCGGGCGTGTCCGCCGCGCTTGGGCTGGGGCTGGCGGCGGCATGGGGCGTGGGGCTCTGCGCCGCGACGCGGGTCGAGGCCGCTTTCCGCGCGCTGCATGGCGGCGGCGCCGCGTTCCTGACCGACGCCCATGGCGTGGTGATCGCGGGCGCGGCCCCGGACGCCGCCGAGCCGGTGGCGCATCGCCTCGCGGCGTTCAGCGACGATCCCGCCGCGCTTGTCTATCGTCTGATCCAGGGCGCGGCGCGCGACGGCCGCGCCGCCGAGGTCGCCGTCTCCCCCGGCGACCGGCGTCAGCACGCCGTCACGGCGACCCTGTCGGCGCCAAACCGCATGATCTGGACCGCAGCGCCGCTGCCGCCCGAATCCACTGCGCCCGCCGTGCGCTTCGGCCCCGAGACCCTGATGGAGTCGCTGCCGGTCGCGCTGGCGCAACTGTCTCCCGAGGGGGAGATACGCGCCGCCAACGCCGCCGCCCGCGCCTTGCTGGGCGCCCGGGCGACGCCGGGCGCGCAGATCGGCGGTCTGGTCGAGGGGCTGGGCCGCTCGATGGAGGTGCGGCTGGCGGAGGCGATGCGCGGCGACAGCAGCGGCCGCGCCGAGATCGCGCGCAGCCAGCCCGACGGGCGCGACGTGTTCCTTCAGGTCTCGCTGACCCGCGCCGAGATCGGCGGCGAGACCTGCCTGATCGCGGTGCTCAACGACGCGACCGAGCTCAAGACGCTGGAGCAGCAGTTCGTCCAGAGCCAGAAGATGCAGGCGGTGGGTCAACTCGCGGGCGGCGTGGCGCATGACTTCAACAACCTGCTGACCGCGATCACCGGCCACACCGACCTGCTGCTGCAACGCCACGACCACGGCGACCTCGACTACGCCGACCTGACCCAGGTGCGCCAGAACGCCAACCGCGCGGCGGGGCTGGTGCGTCAGCTGCTCGCCTTCAGCCGCAAGCAGACGCTGACGCTGACCGTGGCAAACCTCGCCGACGCGCTGACCGAGACCAGTCACCTGCTCAACCGCCTGCTCGGCGAGCGGGTGAGCCTGCGCATCGAGCACGCCGCCGACCTCGGCCTTGTCAGGATCGACGAGCGCCAGTTCGAGCAGGTGATCATGAACCTTGTGGTCAACGCGCGCGACGCCATGCCGCGCGGCGGCGAAGTGCTGATCCGCACCGGCAACGCCCGCATCGAGGCCGAACAGCGGCGCGGCCGCGCGGTGATGCCGAAGGGCGACTATGTGCGCATCGACGTGATCGACCAGGGCGCAGGGATCCCCGCCGACAAGATCGACCAGATCTTCGAGCCGTTCTTCACCACCAAGCCGGTCGGCGAGGGCACCGGGCTGGGCCTGTCCACCGTCTATGGCATCGTCAAGCAGACCGGCGGCTTCATCTTCGCCGACAACGCGCCCGAAGGCGGGGCGATGTTCTCGATCTATCTGCCCAGACTGGAAAAATCCGCCCAAGTCGCGGCGCCGCCGCCGAAATCCGCCGCCGCGTCGGCCGATCTCACCGGGCGCGGCGTGGTGCTGCTGATCGAGGACGAAACCCCGGTGCGCGCCTTCGCCGCCCGCGCGCTCAAGCTGCGCGGCTATGAGGTGCTGGAGGCGGCGTCGGGAGAGGAGGCGCTCGACATCCTCGCCGACCCGGCGCTGGCGATCGACGTGATCGTGTCGGACGTCGTGATGCCGGGCATGGATGGCCCGAGTTGCGTGCGCGAGGCGCGCAAGGGCCGCCCCGACGTGCGCGTGGTGTTCGTCTCCGGCTACGCCGAGGATTCGCTCAAGCGCAGCATGGGCGGCATCGGCGCCTGCCACTTCCTCGCAAAGCCTTTTTCGCTCAACGAGTTGACCGCCAAGGTCAAGGAGTGTCTCGCCGCGTGAGCCGGCTTTAGCGCCTGTGCGCAGAAATCTGTTCTCTTTTTGTCTGGCGTCTGCTAGAACATCCGCAGAACAGGCGCGCCGCGCCGTTGCCATGCGATAGGAAATCCGCGATGACGCAAACCGTGATCCCGTTCGGCGAAAGGCGCGAGATGGACAAGCAGAAGGCGCTCGACAGCGCGCTGGCGCAGATCGAACGGGCGTTCGGCAAGGGCTCGGTGATGAAGCTCGGCGCGCGGGACGCGGCCATGGACATCGAGGCGATCTCGACCGGCTCGCTGGGCCTCGACATCGCGCTGGGCATCGGCGGGCTGCCCAAGGGCCGGATCATCGAGATATATGGTCCCGAAAGCTCCGGCAAGACCACGCTTGCGCTGCATGTGGTGGCCGAGGCGCAGAAAAAGGGCGGCATCTGCGCCTTTGTGGACGCCGAGCACGCGCTCGACCCGTCCTATGCGCGCAAGCTGGGCGTCAATATCGACGAATTGCTGATCTCGCAGCCCGACGCGGGCGAGCAGGCGCTGGAGATCACCGACACGCTGGTGCGCTCGGGCGCGATCTCGGTGATCGTGATCGATTCGGTCGCCGCGCTCACGCCAAAGGCCGAGCTTGAGGGCGACATGGGCGACGCGCAGGTGGGCGCGCAGGCGCGGCTGATGAGCCAGGCGATGCGCAAGCTGACCGGCTCGATCAGCCGCTCGGGGTGCATGGTGATCTTCATCAACCAGATCCGCATGAAGATCGGCGTGATGTTCGGCAGCCCCGAGACCACGACGGGCGGCAACGCGCTCAAGTTCTACGCCAGCGTCCGGCTCGACATCCGCCGCATCGGCGCGCTCAAGGACCGTGACGAGGTGGTGGGCAACGCGACAAGGGTGAAGGTGGTCAAGAACAAGGTGGCGCCGCCGTTCCGCCAGGTCGAATTCGACATCATGTATGGCGAGGGCGTGTCCAAGAACGGTGAGCTGATCGACCTTGGCGTAAAGGCGGGCGTGGTCGAGAAATCCGGCTCGTGGTTCTCGTTTGGCGATCAGCGCATCGGTCAGGGCCGCGAGAACGCGAAGAGCTTCCTGCGCGACAACCCCGACGTGGCGCTGATCATCGAGGACAAGATCCGCGCGGCGCACGGGCTTGAGTTCGCCTTGCTGGCCGGTGACGACGCGGCGGTGCTGGAGGAATAGCGCCAGCCCCCGCGCCCGGCGTTGCCAGCGCGCGCGGGCGCCGCTAAACGGCCATGTCGTCTGCGCGCGCAAGCGCGCAGGGCGGGTTCCGGAACAGAGGCGAGGCGCGCGGGCATGACATCGCTGAACGACATCCGGTCGGGGTTTCTCGACTACTTTCACCGCAACGGCCATGCGATCGTGCCATCCTCGCCGCTGGTGCCGCGCAACGACCCGACGCTGCTGTTCACCAACGCCGGGATGGTGCAGTTCAAGAACGTGTTCACCGGCGTGGAGAAGCGCGACTACGCCCGCGCCGTCACCTCGCAGAAATGCGTCCGCGCCGGCGGCAAGCACAACGATCTCGACAATGTCGGCTACACCGCCCGCCACCACACCTTCTTCGAGATGCTGGGCAATTTCTCGTTCGGCGACTATTTCAAGGAGCGCGCGATCCCGCTGGCGTGGGAGCTGCTGACCCGCGACTTCGGGCTGCCGAAGGACAAGCTGCTGGTCACCGTTTATCACGACGACGACGAGGCGGCGGCGCTGTGGCGCAAGGTGGCGGGCCTGCCCGACAGCCGCATCATCCGCATCGCCACCAGCGACAACTTCTGGTCGATGGGCGCCACCGGCCCCTGCGGCCCGTGCTCCGAGATCTTC
>CAZOZE010000085.1:0-6544 GCA_964584215.1 uncultured Rhodobacterales bacterium | reverse complement strand
CTGGTCAACAAGCCGGGGCTGGCGCGGGCGAGCGACCTGTCTGCGCTGCGCGCGCGGCTGGAGCGGATCGCGCCGCTGGTGTTCCGCGCGCCGCCGGGCGCCGTGTTCGCCGAGGAGGCCGGGCCGCCGCATCTGCTGTGGGCGCAGGTGGGCGAGACCGCGCCGGGGCGCGCGATCCTGTATCTGCACGGCGGCGGCTTCGTGATGGGTTCGCCGCGCACCCATCGCCATCTGGCGGCGGCGCTGGCGGGCGCGGCGGGCGCGGCGGCGGCGCTGCCGTTCTATCGGCTGGCGCCCGAACATCCCCACCCCGCCGCGCTGGAGGATGCGCAGGCGGCTTACGCCGCGCTGAGCGGGCGCGGTCTGCGGCTGGCGCTGGCGGGCGACAGCGCGGGCGGCGGGCTGGCGTTCGCGCTGGTCGGCGCGATTCGCGCCGCCGGGCTGCCCGATCCGGTCTGCGTGGTCGGCTTCTCGCCCTGGTGCGACATGACCATGCGCCAGCCCTCGCTGACCCGCAACGCGCGCGCCGAGGCGATGCTGCCGATCTCGCGCATGGCGGAGGTGATCGCGATGCGGATGGGCGCGGGCGACCCGCGCGACCCCGCCGCCTCGCCGGTGTTCGCCCGCCATGACCGCCCGCCGCCGCCTGCGCTGATCCTGGCCAGCCGCGCCGAGGCGCTGGAGGACGACGCCCGCGCCATGGCCGCCGTCTGGCGCGACGCGGGCGGCGACGCGCGGCTTGAGCTGTCGCCCGACGCCCCGCACGCCTGGCCGGTGTTCACCGGGCTGATCCCCGAGGCGGACGCCGCGGTGGCGCGCGCGGGCGCGTTCATCGCCGAAAGTTTCACCCGCGCGGAGGCCGCCCAGCCATGACTCACCCCCCCATCGACCCCACCCTGCTGGCCGATCTCGCCCGCGTCTCGACGGCGACGCTGACCACGGTGCTGCTCAGGAAGGGCCTGCGCAACCTGTGGATCCGGGGCGCAAGCCCGCTCGGCGACGGCGCGCGCGTGGTCGGCCCGGCGTTCACGATGCGCTTCGTCCCCGCCCGCGAGGATCTCGCCACCCCCGCCGCCTGGGCCTCGCCGCGCTCGACCCGCGCGGCCATCGAGGCGGCGCCCGAGGGCGCGGTGGCGGTGATCGACGCGATGGGAACGCGCGGCGCGGGCGTGTTCGGCGACATCCTGTGCGCGCGCATGGCCGCGCGCGGCGTCGGCGCGCTGGTGACCGACGGCGTGGTGCGCGACCGCGCGGGCGTCGAGGCGACCGGCCTGCCAGTGTGGTGCGCGGGCGCCGCCGCGCCGCCCTCGGTCGCCGCGCTGCATTTCGTCGGCTGGGGCGAGACCATCGGCTGCGGCGGCGTCTGCGTCGAGCCGGGCGACCTGATCGCCGCCGACGGCGACGGCGCCGTGGTGATCCCCGCCGCGCTGGCCGCCGAGGTCGCCGACCTGGCGCTGGCGCAGGAGCGGTTCGAGGACTGGGCGCTGGAGGAGGTGCGGCGCGGCGCGCCCCTGCCCGGCCTCTATCCGCCCGACGCGGCGACGCTGGCGCGCTATGAATCGTCGCGCGGCAAGTCCAAGATCGTGTCGAACTGAATCGGCCTGAAAGGGGATTTTGCTCCGGCCCGAAAGCCGGCGCCGGGCGCGCCCTCTCACGCCCCCGCTGACGCCGCCGGCGCGGCGGCGCCGGGGACGGTGAACCAGAAGGTGGCGCCCTTGCCCGGCGTGCTCTCCACGCCGATCTCGCCGCCCCAAAGCGTCACCAGCTCGCGGCAGATCGCCAGCCCCAGACCGGCGCCGCCATGGCGGCGGGTGGCGGTGCCGTCGGACTGATAGAACCGCTCGAAGATGCGCGCGCGCTCATCCGGCGCCACGCCCGGCCCGGTGTCGGCGACCTCGAAGCGAAGGTCTCCCGCCGCCGACGCCTGCGCGCGCAGCACCACGGCGCCGCTCTCGGTGAACTTGACCGCGTTCGCGACCATCTGGCGCAGCACCTGGCGGATGCGCGAGGCGTCGTGCAGGAACGCCCGCCCCCGGCAGGCGCGCGCATCGGCCACCAGCCGCAGCCCCCTGGCGTCGGCGGCGGCGCGCGCGGCCTCGATGGTCGCCTGCAACAGCAGTTCGGGGTCGAACGGCTGCTTGCGCAACTCGATCGAGCGGGCGTCGATGGCGACGATGTCGAGCATGTCCTCGACAAGCTCAAGCATGTGCTCGCCCGATTCCGCGATCACCGCCAGCATCCTTTTCTGCCTGTCGTCGAGCGGGCAATGCGCCAGCAGGCTGGCCATGCCCAGCACGCCGTTCAGCGGGGTGCGCATCTCGTGGCTCATGGTCGCCAGAAACAGCGACTTGGCGCGGTCGGCGGCCAGCGCGGCGTCGCGCGCGGCCTGAAGCTGTTGCTCGTGCTCGCGCGCGGCGGTCACGTCGATGGCGCTGATCAGAAAGGCGCCGTCGCCGGTCACCGCGTCGCGGCAGCGCACGGCGTGGATGTCGTGCCAGCGCTCGCCGGAGACGGTGGCGACCGCGACCGTCGCGCGGTGCTCGCCGTGATTGGCGACGCCATCAAGAAATATGGCGACATCGGCGGCTGAGGCGAAGGCGACGCCGAAATCGTGCCTGCCGGGGCCAAAGGCGGCGCGAAACGCCGGGTTGGCGTAGATCTCGCGCCCCTCATGGTCGAACAGCGCGGTGATGACCTGGGTGTGCAGCAGGGCGTCGGCGCTGCGGATGGTGGCGGGTTCGCGCAGATCCTCGGCGCGCGCCTCGACCAGCATCCCCAGCCGCCCGTCCGATAGCTGCGCGCGGCGCAGGATGGCGCGCACCCGGAACGGCGCGCCCTCGGGGTAGAGCGTCCAGAACTCGCGGATTTCGCGGTCGGGAAACAGCTCGAAGTCGTCGCGGTGCTGCGCGAGCCGCTTGCGTACCGACGTGGACATCTCGGCGCGCATGTCGCGCGCCACCAGCGTCGCGGCGCTGTCGGCGTCCCACAGCTTCAGCGCCGCGGCGTTCGCCCAGGCGATCCTGCCCGCGTCGAAGTCATAGAGCCACAGCGCGGTCTCCAGCCGGTTCGCCAGCGCCTCGCCGACCGGATCGGCGGCGGGCAGGGCGTGGCCCCCGCCGCGCTCCGCCCTATTCCCGCAATGCCCACCGATGCTTTTCTGCCCCATGCGCTGCTGAATAGCCGCCGCAACTTAATCAAGAGTTACGCCTCGGCACTGATGTCAAATGAATATTTCCATGAATTCTCCGTTGAAAATAATCAATCGCATAATTCATCTCTCAAATTCCAAGTATTTGCAGAATTTTTGTTTTGTCGGGAATGAATACCTACAGAAAACAAACATTACAAATTTAATTCAAATAAACTAAGTAATAAATGCGAATTATAATGAATTTTGTTGCAGATCGTCTTGCCGTTATCGTCCTCGTGTTTTTGACAGTGAGGGCAGCGCCATGAAGCCAGCCGCGTTTCGCACCACCGAAGTCGTTGCGCTCGGGTCAGCGTCGGCGCCGTTTCGCTCGGGGATGGACGATTATCTGCGCCGGCTGGTGCTCGGGATCGGCTATCCGCGCGATACGGCGCACCGCTACATGATGGTCGCGCATCTGTTCGACGACACGATGCGGATGCTCGACGCGCTGGCGCCGGTCACGACGTGGGACGCGATCATCGGCGTGCCGTATTCGTCGAACCGGCCCGGCGTGGCGGAGCGCTGGGCGGGCCGCTTCGGCGCCGCCGTCCACATTCCGCCCAACCTGGCGGAGCTGGAGCGGCTGCTGGTCGAGCAGCTCGCCCGCTCGCTTTCCTTGTGCCGCCGCAACGGCCAGCGGCTGATCGTGCAGGAGGTCGGCGGCTTCGTCACGCCGCTGCTGGGGACCTATTTCTCCGACCAGCTCCACCTGGTGAAGGGCGTGGTCGAGATCACCAAACAGGGGGTCTGGCGCGCGGCGGACCTCGCGCCAGACTTCCCCGTGCTGCACTGCGCCGACAGCGAGATGAAGCGATTCGAGGCGCAGCGCTGCGGCGAGACGGTGGCGCGCTGTCTCGACGGGCTGGCGCGCGGCCTCGGCCTGTCGCTGGCCGGGCGGCGCGCGGCGGTGGTCGGCGCGGGCTGGATCGGCGCGGGTGTGGCGCGCGGCCTCGCCCGGCTCGACATGATCCCGGCGCTGATCGACCACGACCCGCTGAAGGTGGTGGAGGCGCGGCTGAACGGCTTCGCCGCCGCCTGCGACGGCGCCGCCCTGACCGGCGCGCAGCTTGTCGTCGGCGCCACCGGGCGCACGTCGCTCGGCCCCGATGCGCTCGACCGCCTGCCGCATGACGCCATCGTGGCCAGCGCCAGCTCCCGCCAGCTTGAAATCGACGTGGACTGGCTGCGCCGCCATCCCGGCGAACGGGTCTGCGAGGGCGTCGAGGCGTTTCGCCTGCCGTGCAAGCGCCGCCCCGGCGGCGTGAAGCGCCTGCTGCTGGTGAACGACGGCTTCCCGGCGAATTTCCTGCCCGGCTCGGGCAGCGTCGCCGACGAGATCGTCGAGACCATCCTGGGCGAGCTGATCGTGCTGATGCGCGCGCTCGCCGACCGGGATTTCGCCCCCGGCATCCATCGCATCACGCCGGAGCAGGAGGGGCTTTGCGCCCGTCTGTGGCTGGAGATGCGCGACGCCGACTGACCTCGTCCCCCCAACCCGAAAGGACACGCCGATGAACGCGCATGTCGCCGCCGTCGCCAAGACCGCAACCGCAGACAGCCTCGCCCCCGAAAGCCTCACGCATGGGGCGCCCGCCGCGCACTCGCCCTATCTGGTGGCGCGGCTCGCCAACCAGGCGCCCAACCTCTACGGCACGGTGAAATTCGCCATCGTCGCCGAGGAGATCCGCAAGCTGGGCGCAAGACTGGGCCGACCGGCGCGGGTGCTCGACCTCGGCTGTTCGACCTCGATCTCGCGGCACTACCTCGAATTCAACGGGCTGGAGTTCGAGTATTGCGGCGTCGATTACGAGGCGGAGTTCTCCCCCGACATCGTGATGGACGTGCGCGAGCTGCACCTGCGCCGCGACCAGCTGCCGTGGGAGCCGGACGTGATCCTGCTGCTCGACGTGCTGGAGCATCTGCCCGGCAAGGCGGCGGACATCGAGGCGGTGATGCGCGCCTGCGCGCAGGTGATCCCGCCGCACGGCATGGTGATGGTGGTGATCCCGCAGCTCTACCGGCTCGACCGGCTGAAACTGCCGCACCTGCACTATCCCGAACATCAGGTGCGCTTCACGCTGGGCGAGTGGCGCGCGATCATCGCCCGCGCGATCACTGTCGCCGAGGTGCGCGGCGTCGGCTATCTGTCCTGCCTGCCCTACCTGCCGATGCTCAGCCCCTGGTATCGCGAGGACAACGGCCACGGGCGGCTGTTCCAGACCTTGCGCGGCAAGGTGTTCGAATGGGGGCCGCTGAAGCCGCTGGAGTGCTGGCTGTCGCGGCGGCTGGGGCGGCTGCCGGGGCTGAAGGGCTGGTGCAACAGTTCGCTCTTGATCTGCCGCAGGCCGGGGTGAGGCGCATCTCGGGCGGAGAATGGCCCCCGCGCCGGGGCCTCTCGCCCGGCCGGGGCGGCGCTCAGCGCGAGACCGGGCGGCCCTCCACCGGATAGGCGGGGTCGGTGTATTGCGCGATGGCCGCCGCCCCCGGCGCCACCACCGCATCCGCCGCCGCCTCGTCTTCCGCCGTCAGCGTGACCGCCAGCGCGTCGCGATAGGCGCGCCATTGCTCCAGCGTGCGCGGCCCGGCGATCACGCCGTCCACCAGCGGATTGGCCAGCACCCAGGCCCCGGCGAAATCGGAAAGCTTCAGGCCCCGCGCGGCGGCGTGGGCGCCGAGGCGCTCCGCCGCGCGCAGGTTCTCGGGGTGGAACTCGGTCTGCAGGATGCGCGCGTCGCCCGCCGCCGCCCGGCTGCCCTCGGGCGCGGGCGCGTCGGCGGCGTATTTGCCGGTCAGCACGCCGCGCGCCAGCGGGCTGTAGGCGACCACGCCCACGCCATGCGCGCCGCAGGCGGTCAAAAGCTCGACCTCCGCCGCGCGGTAGAGCGCGTGATAATAGACCTGCGCCACCACCGGGCGGTCGATGCCCTCGGCGTCGCACAGCGCGCAGATGCGGGCCACGCGCCACGCGCGATGGTTCGAGACGCCGAAATAGCGGATTTTTCCCGCGCGGATCAGGTCGGCCACCGCGCGCACCGTCTCCTCCAGCGGCGTCGTCAGATCCTCGCGGTGCAGATACTGGATGTCGATCGCCTCGACGTTCAGCCGTCGCAGCGAGGCTTCGGTGGCGTGCACGATCCAGCGCCGCGACAGGCCGCGCCGGTTCGGGCCATCGCCCATCGCGTTGGCGCATTTGGTGGCCAGCACCCAAGCCTCGCGGTCGCGCGCGATCAGGGCGCCGGTGATCTCCTCGGCGCGCCCGGCGTTATAGACGTCCGCCGTGTCGATGAAATTCACGCCATGCGCGCGGGCGTCATCGACGATGCGCCCGGCCTCCGCGACATCGGTGCGCCCGCC
>CAZOZE010000084.1:0-3193 GCA_964584215.1 uncultured Rhodobacterales bacterium | reverse complement strand
TTTACGCCAAGACCGACCCCGAGGCGGGCGCGAAGGGGATCACCGCGTTTTTGGTCGAGAAGGGGATGAAGGGCTTCAGCACCGGCCCCAAGCTCGACAAGCTGGGGATGCGCGGCTCCAACACCTGCGAGCTGATCTTCGCTGACTGCGAGGTCCCGTTC
This sequence comes from uncultured Rhodobacterales bacterium, assembly GCA_964584215.1. Classification (GTDB taxonomy): domain Bacteria; phylum Pseudomonadota; class Alphaproteobacteria; order Rhodobacterales; family Rhodobacteraceae; genus Rubrimonas. Next base: position 3,032 of record CAZOZE010000084.1, on the reverse strand, counting down.
GAGAACGTGCTGGGCGAGGAGGGGCGCGGCGTGCGCGTGCTGATGTCGGGCCTCGACTATGAGCGCGTGGTGCTGGCGGGCGGGCCGCTGGGCATCATGGCGGCCTGCATGGACGTGGTGATGCCCTATGTGCGTGAGCGCCGTCAGTTCGGCCGCCCGATTGGCGAGTTCCAGCTTATGCAGGGCAAGATCGCCGACATGTACACGGCGATGAACGCCAGCCGCGCCTATGTCTATGCGGTGGCGCAGGCCTGCGACCGGGGCCAGACCACGCGGCAGGACGCGGCGGGTTGCCTGCTGTTCGCCTCCGACCGCGCGACCCAAGTCGCGCTGGAGGCGATCCAGGCGCTGGGCGGCAACGGCTACACCCGCGACTATCCCGCCGAGCGCCTGCTGCGCGACGCCAAGCTCTATGAGATCGGCGCCGGCACGCAGGAGATCCGGCGGATGCTGATCGGGCGGGAGTTGGTTGGGGCGGCGTCATAATATTGACAAACGTAATGTAAAACGCCATATATCAGCAAAGCAACCATGGAGGCTGATATGACCCGATTTCCACACGAAACCGTTCGCCCGTCCAAGAAGCGTGAGGTCTGGGCGATCTGCGACAGGCTTTTTTTCTTCACGCACCGCAAACCGAGCCGGAGCGAGGTGCGGGCGGCGTATGGTGATCGGAACGACAGTCTGAACAGCGTTGACAGCTATCTTTCGTCATGGTGGCGGCATGTTGGAAAGGTTGCCCGTCATGGTTGAGGCACTCCATGCCGGCGTGAGGCCGGGGTCGGAAAAGGCGCGTATCTGGGAGATATGTGATCGCCTCTATGCAGAACGTGGAACAATGCCGTCGGGTCGCGATGTTGTTGATATTTATGTTGCGCAACATGGAAACGAGGGCACCGGGTTCACGCAATACTCACACTGGAAGAAGGCGCTGATGGCTACGCAAGGATTTCAGGAAAAGCCGACTGTATTCGAGGCGCAACCAGCGGCGGCTTCGGGGGAGCAGGATTACATAGCCCTGAACGTCTCGGCTGACGGTCGCCTCCTGATCCCCGCGAAACTGCGTGAGGCGATGATGCTCGACGGCGATGGCCGCGTGACCGCCAGCGTGGTCGATGGCGAATTGCGCGTGATCTCTCCGTTGGCGGCTGTCCGGCAGGTGCAGAAGATGGCGCAGAAGTTCAAGAAGCCGGGCGAGAGCGTCGTCGATGAATTTCTTGCGGAGCGGCGGGCGATGTGGGGCGAGGAGTGACCGCCACTCTGGACACCTCGGCCGTGCTCGCCGTCGTGTTCGGCGAACCGGGCGCGGACCGGGTGCTGCCGGAGCTTGCAGGCGGGGCCATTTCGGCGGTGAACATCGCCGAGATCACCGCCAAGATGGTGGATCGCGGCTTCGACTGGACCGACGCGCGTGCAGCGGTGAACCGCTTCGGGCTCTCGGTGGCGCCATTTGACGCGCCCCTCGCCTTTGCCAGCGGTTCGTTGCGCAACGGCACGCGGGCGCGCGGTCTTTCACTGGGCGACCGCGCCTGCCTCGCGCTTGCGCAGCGCGACCGCTTGCGCGTCCTCACCGCTGATCGCGCGTGGGGCGATCTCGATCTCGGCGTCGAGATCGAGGTGATCCGATGACCCGCCTCACCTCATCCGCCGCGCCCCGCTCCGACGACTTCCGCGCCAACCGCGCCGCGCAACTCGCCGCCTTGGCGGAGATCGAGGCGGCGGCGCAGGTGGCGCTGGCGGGCGGCGGCGCCGAGGCCACAGTCCGCCATGCGTCGCGTGGAAAGCTGCCGCCGCGTGAGCGGATCGCGCGGCTGCTCGACCCCGGCGCGCCGTTTCTTGAGGTCGGGCTGTTCGCGGCGCACGGGATGTATGGCGGCGACGCGCCAGCGGCGGGGATCATAACCGGCGTCGGCCGCGTCGCGGGCCGCGCGGTGATGATCCTCGCCAACGACGCCACCGTGAAGGGCGGCGCCTATTTCCCGATGACGGTGAAAAAGCATCTGCGCGCGCAGGAGATCGCGGCGGCGAACCGCCTGCCTTGCGTCTACCTGGTGGACAGCGGCGGCGCCAACCTGCCGCATCAGGACGAGGTTTTCCCTGACCGCGACCATTTTGGCCGCATCTTCTACAATCAGGCGCGGATGAGCGCGCAAGGGATCGGCCAGATCGCGGTGGTGATGGGCAGCTGCACGGCGGGCGGCGCCTATGTGCCCGCGATGTCGGACGAGACCATCATCGTGCGCGATCAGGGCACGATCTTTCTCGCCGGTCCGCCGCTGGTGAAGGCCGCCACCGGCGAGGTGGTCAGCGCCGAGGATCTGGGCGGCGGCGACGTGCACACCCGGCTTTCCGGCGTCGCCGACCATCTGGCCGGGGACGACGCCCACGCGCTGGCGCTGGCGCGCGCGGCGGTGGGCAATCTGGGCGTCGCGCAGGGCGCGCATGTCGATGCGCAAAGCCCCGAAGACCCGGCTTTCGACCCTGACGAGTTGCTGGGCGTCGTGCCCGCCGACCTGCGCCAGCCGTATGACGTGCGCGAGGTCATCGCGCGGATCGTGGACGGCTCCCGCTTCGATCCGTTCAAGGCGCGCTATGGCGAGACGCTGGTCTGCGGCTTCGCCCATGTCGAGGGGCTGCCGGTGGGGATTCTCGCCAACAACGGCGTGCTCTATTCCGAGAGCGCGCTGAAGGGCGCGCAGTTCGTGCAACTGTGCTGCCAGCGCGGCATCCCCTTGCTGTTCCTGCAGAACATCACCGGCTTCATGGTGGGCCGCAAGTATGAGGCGGGCGGCATCGCCAAGGACGGCGCCAAGCTGGTGACCGCCGTGGCCTGCGCCGAGGTGCCCAAGCTGACGGTGCTGATTGGCGGCAGCTTCGGCGCCGGCAACTATGGCATGTGCGGGCGCGCGTTCTCGCCGCGTTTTCTATGGAGCTGGCCCGCCAGCCGCATCTCGGTGATGGGCGGGCCGCAGGCGGCGGGGGTGCTGGCCACGGTCAGGCGCGACGGCGTCGAGCGGCGCGGCGGAGCGTGG
>CAZOZE010000083.1:0-2510 GCA_964584215.1 uncultured Rhodobacterales bacterium | reverse complement strand
AGCGGCACGGCCAGCGCCACCGAAAGCAGCGCCGACAGCGCCGCCTGCCGCACGGTGAACCAGCCTGCGCGCCAGTCGGCCGCCGACAGCGCCCCCGGCGCCTCGGCCCGCAGCGCGACCGCCGCCGCCGCGCCCAGCGTCAGCGCCGCGACCAGCAGCAGCGCGGCGGCGCCGGGCAGGGCGACCCCCGCGCGCGGCCAGCGCGCCTGCGCCGTGGCCCCGTTCATGGCGCGCCGCCACTGCGACGCCGCAGTCCCGGCCATGCGTCGGCACCTCGCCGGTTCGGCGCCGCGACGGTAGAAAGGCCCCGGCGCAGGGCCGGGGCTGCGGCTGGGCGCGCGGCGTTGGTCCGCCATCCGTGCGACTGTTCGGCGCGTCGCGCCGCTGGCGCAGCGCCGACTCGCCCGCATCCAGGTTTGATCCCGCCGCCGCTGCGCCGCAGCCCCGGCCCTGCGCAGGAACCTCGGCGGTTCAGCGCCGCGACGGTAGCGAGGCCCCGGCGCAGGGCCGGGGCTGCGGCTTGGCGCGCGGCGTTGCTCCGCCGTCCGTGCGCCTGTTCGGCGCGTCGCGCCGCCGGTGCGGCGCCGGTCCGCCCGCATCCGGGGTCGATCCCGCCGCCGCCGCTGCGCTGTCCCGCCGCTGCGCCGGGACCGCTTCGGCGCCGCGCCGGGCTGTCCCACTTGCCCCGGCGCGCGGGCGGGGCGGCGATGGCGCCCATGCGCCCGTTCACCGGCTCAGCGCGTCGCGCCACTCCTTCAGCGCCGTCTCGCGCAGCGCCGGAACCGCCGCCGGGGGAACCATCAGCGAACGGGCGGGCCTGGGCAGATCCGCGAAACCCTCGGGCAGCCCGGCGGCGGGCGCAACGGCGGGATACATCCAGTTCGTGGTCGCGATCGCGCCCTGGAAACTCTCCGACAGCATGAAGGCGAGGAAGCGGTCGGCCAGTTCGGGGTTGCGGCTGGACTTGAGCTTTCCGGCGACCTCGACCTGAAGATAATGCCCCTCGTCGAACAGCGCGGCCTTCTTGGTCGCGTCGCCCTCGACGATCATGTGATAGGCGGGCGAGGTGGTGTAGCTGAGCGCCATCGTCGCCTCGCCCTCCAGAAACGCCGAATACGCCTCCCACCAGCCCTTGGTGACGGTGACGATGCGGGGGGAAAGCCGCGCCCAGACGCTTTCCGCCGCGTCGCCGTAGAGCTGCTTGACCCACATCAGCAGGCCAAGGCCGGGGGTGGAGGTGCGCGGGTCCTGGATCACGATGGTCACGTCCTCGGGCGCGTCGAGCAGCGCCGCAAAACTGGTCGGCGGATTGGCCAGCCGCGTCTCGTCATAGACAAAGGCGAACCAGCCCCAGTCGTAGGGCAGGAACAGCGGATCGTCCCAGCCGCCGGGCACATCCGTCTGCGCGCGGGCGCCATGCGGCGCGAACAGGCCGGTCTCGGCCGCAGTGGCGACAAGATTGGCGTCCAGCCCCAGCGCCACGTCGGCCTCGGAGCGCGCGCCCTCAAGCCGCAAGCGGCCGAGCAGCGCCGCGCCGTCGCCCGCCGCCACAAGGCGCAGGTCGCAGGCGCATTCGGCCTCAAACGCCTTCTCGATCACCGGGCCGGGGCCGTAATCGGTCACGAAGCTGTCGTAGGTATAGACCGTCAGCACGGGGGTCTGAGCCTGCGCCTCGCCGGCGAACAGCGCGGCGGCGAGCATGGGGGCGGCGTATTTCATCGGCGTCTCCTCCGCCGGGGCCGGGGGGGGAGCGCCGGGTCGAACACGCCGGGCGGTCCGCCTTCCCTCCGCCGGCATGATCCGGTTCAGGTTCGACGGGTCCGCATCGCTGCGTCTCAGCCCTTGTCAAGGCCCCCCGAGGCTGTAGCGACCATAGCGTCGGGCGGGGGCGGCGCAAGGGCGGGCGGCGCGGCTTCGCTTCGGTCGGCAAGCTTCCGGCGACCGGCGACGTCCCTTCGCTCCCGGCGCGCCGGATCGTCTTCAGTCCGCCGCCCGTCGCCGCGATCGGGCATGCGCGACGCTGTGGCCGGTGGCCGGGATAGCGCCGCGAGGATTGATCTTGCGGGGCGTGTCGTCCTCGATGGAGCGTCCCTGGCCGGCGCCTGTCCGTGCATCGCAGCGGCTCAGTCGCGGCCCTGTGGCGCACCGTCGGGCGCGATCTCGGCGCGAAAACCGCGCGCAAACCAGTCCGACACGCCCGCCGGCAGGCGGTTGTCGAGCCAGGTGAGCAGCGCCAGCGGCGCGGGAAAGGTGATGAAAGGGTCGCGCCGCGCCAGCCCCCGCGCGATTATCTCCGCCGCGCGCTCGGCGGGGATCTCGAACGGCTTGAAGCCCTTGTGCCGCGCCGACATCGGCGAGGCGACGAAGCCGGGGCAGATCACGCTGACCGAGACGCCGCGCCGACGCAACTCGCCGCGCAGCGCCACGCCCCAGGCGCGCACGGCGGCCTTGCTGGCGCTGTAGGCCGCGAGGTCGGGCTGCGGCCGCAGCGCGGCCATCGAGCTCATCAG
>CAZOZE010000082.1:0-7458 GCA_964584215.1 uncultured Rhodobacterales bacterium | reverse complement strand
CACGCCGGAGCGCTGCGCGGTCATGTGCGGCAGCGCGGCGCGGACGCCGTGATAGACGCCCTTGCGGTTGACGTCGATCGCGGCTGACCACGCCTCCGGGTCGGTTTTCGAGATCAGCCCGATCGGCGCGATCACGCCCGCGTTGTTGATCAGGATGTCGAGCCGCCCGAACGCCTCGCGGCAAAGCGCCACCGCCGCCGCCACGTCCTGCGCGCGGGCCACGTCGCAGGCGATGGCGCGCGCCGCGCCGCCCTGCGCGCGGATCTCCGCCGCCAGCGCCTCGCAGGCCGCGCCGTCGCGCGCCGCCAGCGCCACCGACACCCCCGCCGCCGCCAGCGCGCGCGCCGTCTCCGCGCCGATGCCCCGGCTGGCGCCGGTCACCAGCGCCGCCTGTCCGTGAAGTCCGCTCATCGCTCTCCCCTCAGCCTTGCGCGCCGCCGCATGATCCGGGTGGCGCGGCCGCGCCCTGGCCTGCACAGTGCCACGATCACAACGGAGACGACCAGATGGCGGCGCAGGACGCTCGGGAACCCTTCAATTACGCCCTGATGGCGGCGGCGCTGAAATACATCGATGCGCGGCGCGAGGACCAGCCGGGGCTGGAGGCGGTGGCGGCGCACCTGGGCCTCAGCCCGGCGCATCTCCAGCGGCTGTTCAGCGCCTGGGTGGGCGTCAGCCCCAAGCGGTATCTGCAATACCTCACGCTCGGCCACGCCCGCCGCCTGCTGGCCGAACGGCGCAGCGTGCTGGACGCGAGCCTTGAGGCCGGGCTGTCCTCGCCGGGGCGGCTGCACGACCTGTTCGTGCGGTGGGAGGCGATGACCCCCGGCGCCTATGCGCGGCGCGGCGAAGGGCTTGAGATCGCGTGGGGCTGGTTCGACAGCCCGTTCGGCCCGGCGCTGGCGATGGGCACGGCGCGCGGCCTGTGCGGGCTGGCGTTCGCGGCGGCGTGCGGGCGCGAGGCCGCGATGGCCGACCTGCGCGCCCGCTGGCCCGGCGCCACCTACGCGCAAGCGCCTGAGCGGCTGGCGGCGTGGGTGCATGCGGCCTTCGGTGGCGGCGGACAGGCGCGGCTGGCGCCGATGGGCGCGCCGTTTCAGATCAAGGTGTGGGAGGCGCTGCTCGCGGCGCCGTCGGGCCATGTCGTCACCTATGGCCAGATCGCCTGCGCCATCGGCGCGCCCGGCGCGGCGCGGGCGGTGGGGACGGCGGTCGGCCGCAACCCGGTAAGCTGGCTGATCCCCTGCCACCGCGCCCTGCGCGAGAGCGGTGAGCTCGGCGGCTATCACTGGGGCCTCGGCGTCAAGCGCGCGATGCTGGCGTGGGAGAGCGCGCGGCTGGAGGCGGCGGAGGCGGGCTGAGCGGCGCCTTGGCGCTGGCGTTTCGCGCCGCCCCGGCTATCGTGGCGGAACGATTCAATCGGCGCGCGCGCCGCATGATGGGGGGGCGACGCCATGAGCCTTGGCGCGATACTGGGACAGATGCTGCAACAAGGCATGGCCGGACCGGCGCAGAGCCGTATGCGGCAGGGCGCGGGCGCCGCAGGCGGCGGCGTGGAGCAAATCCTCGGCGCGTTGCTGAGCGGCGCGCAGGGTGGCATGTCTGGCGGCGCGGCGCCGGGCGCGGGCGGCATGGGCGGCCTTCTGGGCGCCGTTCTCGGCGGCGCGCAGGGCGGCGTGCCCGGCGCGACACGGCCCGGCGCGACTGGGCCCGGCGCGACTGGGTTCGGCGCGACAGGGATCGGCGCTGCGGCGCAGCAGGGCGGCCAGAGCGCGGCGATGGGCGGCGGCATGGGCGACCTTCTCGGCGCGATGCTGGGCGGCCGCGCGGGCGGCGCGCAGCGACCCGCCGCTGGCGGCGGCGCAGGCGGCATCGGCGACATGCTGGGCGCGATGCTCGGCGCAGGAGGCGCGCAGCGCGGCGGCGCGGCCTCGGCGGCGCAAGGCGGCGGCATGGGCGACCTGCTCGGCGCGATGCTGGGCGGCGGCGCGGACGGCGCGCAGCGACCCGCCGCTGGCGGCGGCGCAGGCGGCATCGGCGACATGCTGGGCGCGATGCTCGGCGGTCAGGCGGGCGGCGGCGCGGGCGGCGGGGCCGCGATGGCGGTGCTGGGCGGGCTGGCGCTGAACGCGCTGAGGGGCTTCGCCGCGCAACAGGGCGCGGCAGCCCCCGCCATCGCGCCGCAGGATGCGCAGACGCTGGTTGACGATGAGGCCGAGGCGCTTGCGCTGCGCGCGATGATCGCGGCGATGAAGGCCGACGGTCGGCTGGACCAGGCCGAGGTGGAAACCCTCAGGCGCACGATCGCCGAAGGCGGCATCACCGACGCGGAACTCGCCTTCGTCCAGGCCGAACTCGAGAAGCCGCTCGACATCGCCGCGCTGACGCAGGCCGCGCGCGGGCCGCTGGCGGCGGCGCAGACCTACGCCGCCTCGATCGTGGCGATCGCCATCGACACCGACGCCGAGCGCGCCTACCTGCGCGCGCTGGCGCAGGCGCTGGGGCTGGACGCCGCCACCGTCGCGCGGCTGCACGAGATGACCGGCGCGCCTGCGGTCTGAGCCCGGTCTGACCTTCGGCGCGGGCGCAGACCTGCGCCGCGTCACGGCGCGTGCGCACGCCGCCGCGTTGTTGGGCCCGGTCGCGCGCGCGGCCCGCCGCTCAGCCCAGCGCCTGCGCAAACACCTCAGGATCGACGTTGCCGCCGGAGGCCACCGCGATCACCGCGTCGCCCTCGCCCCCGCCCGCCAGCGCAGCGGCCAGCGCCACGGCGCCGCCCGGCTCCAGCACCAGCTTCAGCCGCAGAAACGCCGCCGCCATCGCGGCCAGCGCCTGCGCGTCGCTGACCGCGACGCCGGGGCCGCACAGGCGGCGCATGATGGGCAGGGTGATCTCGCCCGGCGACGGCGTCAGAATAGCGTCGCAGATCGAGCCGGAGACGGCGGCGTTGACCTCCCGCCGCCCCGAGACCAGCGAACGCGCCGTGTCGTCGAAGCCCTCCGGCTCGACAGGGCGCGCGCGCAGGCCGGGCGCGGCGCCCTCCAGCGCCAGCGCCACGCCTGCGGTCAGCCCGCCGCCGCCGCAGCACACCAGCACATCCGCCTGCGTCACCCCCGCCGCGCGGGCCTGTTCGGCGATCTCCAGCCCGCAGGTTCCCTGCCCCGCGATCACCCACGGGTCGTCGTAGGGCTTGACCAGCGTCAGGCCGTCGCGCGCGGCCAGCCGCGCCCCCAGCGCCTCGCGATCCTCGCCGCCCGCGCGGTCATAAAGCGCCACCTCGGCCCCATAGGCGCGGGTGTTGGCGATCTTCAGCGCGGGCGCGTCCGAGGGCATCACGATGACAGCGCGCATCCCCAGCCGCCGCGCCGCCAGCGCCACGCCCTGCGCGTGATTGCCTGACGAATACGCCAGCACGCCGCGCGCGCGGGCCGCGACGTCAAGCGCCGAGAGCCGCGACCACGCCCCGCGAAACTTGAACGAGCCGGTCAGTTGCAGGCATTCCGCCTTGACCAGCACCCGCCGCCCCGCCGCCTCGTTCAGCAGCGGCGATTCCAGCAGCGGCGTGCGGACGGCGGCGCCCTCCAGCCTGCGCGCTGCGGCGCGAACCGCGTCGAAATCGGGCGTCACGCGGCGCGCGCCAGCAGCGCGTCGATGGCCGCGAGCGCCTGCGGCTCATCCAGAAACGGCGCATGGCCGCGATTGGGCAGCGTCAGCACCGCCAGATCGGGCTTGCGCGCCGCCATCTTCGTCAGCGTCTCAGCGGTCAGCAGCGCCGAATTCGCGCCCCTGATCGCCAGCGCCGGGACCGGCTTCAGCGCATCGAACAGCGGCCAGAGATCGGGGGCGGGCTGGCCCGCCTCCGCCGCCGCCTTCAGCGCCGCCTCGCCCGCCGCCACCGCCGCAGCGGTCGCCGCGACCAGCGCGGGGTCGTAGTCGCGCGCAGGTCGCCCATCGCGCTCGACGAACAACTGACGCGCGAAACCCGCCCATTGCGCGTCCGACAAATCGGTGAACTCGGCGCCATAGGTCGCGCGTAGCGCCTCGGCCGCCGCCGCCCAGTCGGGAAAGCTGTCGGGCGCCCGCGTCAGGCCGTCAACGATGCGGGCCATCCCCTCCGGCCCGATCTCGGGGCCGATGTCGTTGAGCGCCGCGCCGGCCACCAGCGCCGGGTTCGCCGCCGCCAGCGCCATCGTCTGCAGGCCGCCGCGCGAGGTGCCGACAAACACCGCGCGCGCCACGCCAAGGCTCGCCAGCAGCCCCAGGATGTCGCCGACCTCGACCGGCAGGGTGTAGGTCGCCGGATCGGCGCGGTCGGAGCGCCCGCGCCCGCGCATCTCCGGACGGATCACCCGGCGCGCGCCCGCCAGATGCGCGGCCAGCGCGTCGAAGTCGCGCGCGCTGCGCGTCAGCCCCGGCAGGCAGATCACCGGCAGGGCGTCCGTCGGCCCCGGCTGATCCTCGTAGAAGATCGCCACGCCGTCCGGCGCGGTCCAGCGCGCCCCGCTCACAGCGCCGCCGCCACGGCGGAGACCGCGCTCAGATCGCGCGCGGTGTGCGTCGGCAGCCAGGGCAGCCGGTCCGCCGGATCGCCCGCACGGTTGACCCATAGCGTGGTGAAGCCAAAGCCGGTCGCCGCCGCCGCGTCCCAGCCGTTGGAGGAGACGAACAGCACCTCCGCAGGCGCGACGCCGAAATGCGCGCCGACCAGCCCGTAAACCCGCGCGTCGGGCTTATAGACGCCGACGCTCTCCACGCTCAGCACCGCGTCAAGGCTGTCGGCGATCCCGGCGCTGTGCGCCGCCGCCGCCAGCATCGCGGGCGCGCCGTTGGACAGGATCGCGGTCTGCAACCCCGCCGCCTTCAGCGCCGCCAGCATCGCCGGAACCTCGGGGAACGCCGCAAGCTCGTGATAGAGCGCGCGCAGACGGTCGCGCAGCGCGGCGTCGTCGGCCAGCCCCACCGCTTCGAGCGCATAGTCCAGCCCGTCGCAGGTGACGGTCCAGAAATCGACATGTGCGCCGATGATCGCGCGCAGCCAGGTGTATTGCAGCTGTTTGGCGCGCCAGACCTCCGAGAGTTGCGGCCACACCGCCGCCAGCGCCTCGCGCCCCGGCTCGGCGGCGGCCAGTCGCGCCGCCGCCGACACGTCGAACAGCGTGCCGTAGGCGTCGAACACGCAGACCTTCACCGCCATCGCGATTCCCCCCTGAAGCCCGCCCCGCGATCAGCCTTGCGGCCGCGTCAGGGCCGCAGTGTAGGAGGCCGAGGCTTCGGCGCCCAGCCGCGCGCGATAGACGTGCAGCCCCTCCATCACGCGCTGGACGTAGTTGCGCGTCTCGCTGAACGGGATGTGTTCGATCCAGTCCACCGGATCCATCGCGCGGCGCGGGTCGCCGAGGCTGCCCACCCACTGATCGGCGCGGTTCGGCCCGGCGTTATAGGCGGCGGCGGCCAGCATCTTGGCGCCGCCGAACTGCGCCAGCATCTCCGCCAGATAGGCCTTCCCCAGCCGGACGTTGTAGGCCGGATCGTCGGTCAGCTTGCCGAGGTCATAGCGCAGCCCCAGATCGCGCGAGACCTTCTGCGCCGTGCGCGGCATCAGCTGCATCAGGCCGCGCGCGCCTGCCGGGCTGATGGCGGCGGGGTTCATCTCGCTCTCCTGCCGCGCGATCGCCAGCGCCAGCGCAGGCTCGATCGGGCCAGCCGTCCCGACGCGCGACTCGACCGGGTAATAGATGTCCATGATCACATGGCCCGCCCGCGCGGCCTGCTTGCCGACCACCACCGCGCCGTCGGGGCGCCCGATCTCAAGCGCGAACTGACCGAGCGCGGCGAAGTCTTCGCGCGCGCCGAGGCTGCGCGCGCGCGAGCTGAGGAACTGGCGCGCCTCGCGCTCCCGCCCCGCCGCCTGCAACAGCCCGATGGCGCGCAGGGTGTCGGATCGCCCGATCGACGCCTTGCGCCAGTCGCCGCCGCCGTCATGCGCGGCGAGCGCGGGCGCCACGTCGCGCCCGATCCGCTCCGCCGCAAGCTGGCCGTAGAAAGATGTGGGATGGTCGGCGGCGCGCGCAAACCACGTTTGCGCCCGCGCCGCGTCGCCCGCCTGCGCATAGGCCAGCCCCAGCCAATAGCCGCCGCGCCCCTTGCTGATCGGCGTCTCCACGTCGTTGTACATCCGCAGGAAGTGCCCCGCCGCGCGCTGCGGATCGCGCAACCCGCGCAATGCGATCCAGCCCGACAGCCACTCCAGATCAGCGAAGGCGCTTCCCGTCGCCAGATGGTGCAGGCTGGCGAGCCGGTAAGCCTCCGCCGCCCGGCCCTCGCGAAACGCCGCGCGCGCCAGAATCGCGCGCCGCGGCGCCCAGGCGTCGGGCCTGCCCAGCGCCCGCGCCGAACCGGTGCGCTGGCTCAGCAGTTGCTCCGCCTCCGCCGCGCGGCCGGCGCGCGCGCGCCAGACAAAGCGCTCATAGGCCAGTCCGGGATCGTTGCCGAGCTGCGGCGGCACGGCGGCGATGCGCGCGTCCACGCCGTTGGCGCGCGCACGCAGCGCCAGCCGCGCCTCGGCCAGCGCGCGCCAGCCGGCGTCCACGAGGGGAAACACCGCGCGCGCCTGCGCCGCGTCGCCGGCCCAGAGCATGGCGTCGAGCCGCTCAACCGCCAGCGCGCGCGCCAGCGCGCCGTGGCGGGTCTCGAACGCCGCGCGCTCCTCGCCGGTCAGGCGCAGCGCCCGCCACGCCTCGCTCAGCGTTTCCTCCGCCGCCGCGTGATGGCCCAGCGCGCCCTGCGCCTCGGCCAGCGCCAGCGCGCCCGCGCCGGTCAGCGGCGCCTCGCCCGCGAAGAACGCCAGCACCGCCTCGGCGGGCAGGCGCGGCGGCATCGCGCGCTCGGCCTCGCGGCGCAGCTGGGTCATGCGCGGCCAGTCGGGGCGCGCGGCCAGCATTCGCCGCATCTCCTCAAAGCCGCCCTGCCCGTCCAGCAGCCGCCGCCAAGCCGCCAGCTCGGCCACCAGGGCGTCGCCCGCGCGCGCCGCCTCATGCGCCGCCACGTCGTGGTCGCGCGCGTCGGCCCGCGCGAACGCCGCCGACAGCGCCGCCGCGTCCTGCGCCTGCCCCGCGCTGACCGCGCCCGTTTGCGCCAGCACCGCAAAAAGCACCGCCGCCGCCGCAAAAACGCCGCTGAGTCGTCGCATGTGGTCAGCCTCTCGATCTTTGCCCGATTCGCCGCAGGGCCGGTCTTGCCGCCGGTCGCCGCCGCGCCGCAGCCTAGCACGACGGGCGGCGCGCGCGCAGCTTGTCGCACAGCGTATTCGGAGATAGCTTCCGCACCTCTTAATCGCGCGGGGGGAGAACGGCGCATGGTGTTTCGGGGATCGATGCCTGCGCTGGTCACGCCGTTTCACGACGGCGCGGTGGACGAAGCGACGCTGGGCGCGATGGTGGACTGGCAGATCACCGAGGG
>CAZOZE010000081.1:0-7085 GCA_964584215.1 uncultured Rhodobacterales bacterium | reverse complement strand
GGTGGCGGCGGCGATCCAGTCGGCCATCGCGCCGGCCTCGTTGATGCCCTCCTGCAGCACCTGGCCGTCGCGCGTCTCCTTGTAGTAGGAAAGCTGGTCGGCGTCCTGCGGCGTGTAGAGCTGGCCCTTGGGGTTGTAGATGCCCAGCTGGCGGAACATGCCCTCCATACCGAAGGTGCGGCTCTCGTCAGGCACGATCGGCACCACCCGCTTGCCGATCTTCTTGTCGCGCAGCAGCGTGTTCATCACCCGCACAAGGCACATGGTGGTCGAGATTTCGCGGTCGCCGCTGTCCTTCAGCAGCGCCTCGAAGGCGTCCAGCCCCGGTATCTCCAGCTTCTCGCAGGCCGAGATCCGCTGCGGGAACGCGCCGCCCAGCGCCGCGCGGCGCTCTAGCATGTAGTCCTTCTGCGCGTTGCCCAGCGTGACATAGGGCGCCTTGGCGATCTCGCCCTCGGGCACCGGGATGTCGAAGCGTTTCGCGAAGGTGCGCAACTGGTCCTCGGCCAGTTTTTTCTGCTGGTGGGTGATGTTCTGGCCCTCGCCCGCATCCCCCATGCCATAGCCCTTGACGGTCTTGACGAGGATCACCGTCGGCTGGCCCTTGGTCTTCACAGCGCGGTCATAGGCGGCGAACACCTTGTGCGGATCGTGCCCGCCGCGCCGCAGCGCCCAGATGTCGGCGTCGGCCCAGTCCTCGACCAGCTTCGCGGTTTCGGGATACTTGCCGAAGAAGTGCTCGCGGATGTAGGCGCCGCTCTTGGATTTGAAGGTCTGGTAGTCGCCGTCCACCGTCTCGTCCATCAGCTGGCGCAGCTTGCCGCTGTCGTCCTTCGCCAGCAGCGCGTCCCAGCCCGAGCCCCAGATCAGCTTGATCACGTTCCAGCCCGCGCCGCGGAAAGTGCCCTCAAGCTCCTGAATGATCTTGGAGTTGCCGCGCACCGGGCCGTCGAGGCGCTGGAGGTTGCAGTTGACCACGAAGATCAGGTTGTCGAGTTCCTCGCGCGCCGCCAGACCGATGGCGCCGAGGCTCTCCGGCTCGTCCATCTCGCCGTCGCCCAGGAACGCCCACACCTTGCGGTCGGCCATGTCGATGTGGCCGCGGTTGTGCATGTATTTCATGAAGCGGGCCTGATAGATCGCCATCAGCGGCCCCAGCCCCATCGACACGGTGGGAAACTGCCAGTAGTCGGGCATCAGCCACGGGTGCGGATAGCTGGGCAGCCCCTCGCCGCCGGTCTCGGCGCGGAAGTTGTCGAGCCGCTCGGCGCTGATGCGCCCCTCCATGAAGCTGCGCGCGTAGATGCCGGGGATCGCGTGGCCCTGGAAGAACACCAGATCGCCGCCGTGCTTTTCCGACCGCGCGCGCCAGAAATGGTTCAGGCCGATGTCGTAAAGCGCGGCCGAGGAGGCGAAGCTGGCGATGTGGCCGCCATATTCGCTGCTCTGCTTGTTGCGCCGCACCACGGTCGCCATGGCGTTCCAGCGGTTGATGGTGCGGATGCGCCATTCCATCTCCAGATGCCCCGGATACTCCGGCTGCTGGTCGGGCGGGATGGTGTTGACGTAGCCCGTGGTGGCGCCGAGCGGCAGGCTGGCGCCGTTCTCTCGCGCCGCCGCCACGGTGCGGTCGAGCAGGTAGTGGGCGCGCTCGCCGCCGTCGCGCGCGATCACGTCCTCGATCGCGTCGAGCCATTCGCGCGTCTCGACCGGGTCGAGATCGGGGCCGTCCGGGTTGGTCATGGATATCTTCCTTCCGCCTTTGTCCGCCTCGGGGGCGACCTCATGTCGTCGCGCCCGCCGGGGCGCGCAGTCTCACGTAGCGCCCGCCGGGGCGCGCAGTCTCGGGTGGCGCCCGCCGGGGCGCGCAGTCTCGGGTGGCGCCGGCGCAGGCGCATGTTTTCAGTCCGGGTCGGCGCCTTCCTCCCGCGCTTTCGTCGCCGCCTGCGGCCGCAGATAGCGCCCGATCAGCAGCGGCAGGATGAAGCCCACCACCGCCAGCGTCCACAGCCCCACCGCCAGCGGCGAGGCGACCAGCGCCGACCAGTCTCCGTCGGAGATCGTCATGGCGCGCCGCAGGTTGACCTCCATCTCGTTGCCGAGCAGCACACCGAGGATCACCGGCACCAGCGGCACGTCGAGCTTTCTGAGAACCCATCCTAACAGGCCGAATCCGACCATCACCAGCAGGTCGAAGGTCGAACCCGAGACGCCGTAGATGCCGACGAACGAGATCATCGCCACGGCGGGCATCAGGAACTTCGACGGCACCAGCAGCACCCGCACGAACAGCCCCACCATGGGAATGTTCATCAACAGCAGCATCAGGTTGCCGATGAACAGCGCCGCGATCAGGCCCCACACTACGTCGGGGCTCTGCTGGAACAGCAGCGGCCCCGGCGTGATGTTGAGCGCCAGCAGCATCGCCAGCAGCACGGCCGTCGTGCCCGACCCCGGCACGCCCAGCGCCAGCATCGGCACCAGCGCGCCGCCCGCGGCGGCGTTGTTGCCCGCCTCCGGCGCCGCCACGCCGCGCGGGTCGCCCTTGCCGAAGGTGTCGTTGCGGTTCGAGATCTTCTTCTCGACGGTGTAGGAGATGAACGAGCCGAGCGACGCCCCGGCCCCCGGCAGCACCCCGGCGATGAAGCCCAGCACGGTCGAGCGCCCCATCGCGCCCGCCGTGTCGCGCAGCATCGACAGCCTCGGAATGATGCGGCCGATGCTCACCTTCTTGTCGGCGCCCTCGCCCTCTTTGCGGTGTTCGAGGAACACGAACACCTCCGACAGCGCGAACAGCCCGACGATGGCCACCAGAAAATCGATGCCGTCGTAGAGATGCACCTCGCCAAAGCTGAAGCGCGGCACGCCGGTCTGGCTGTCCACGCCGATCATCGCGATCCCGAGGCCCAGCGCCGCCGCCAGCGCCGCCTTGGCCTGATTGCGGCTCGACACCCCGCCCAGCGTGGCGAAGGCCAGCGTGAACAGCGCGAAATACTCCGCCGGGCCGAACAGCAGCGCCACCCGCACCAACTGCGGCGCCAGGAACACAAGGCCGATGGTGGCGAAGAACGCCCCGACGAACGAAGCGAAGCCCGACAGCGCCAGCGCCTCGCCCGCGCGGCCCTGCTGCGCCATGGGATAGCCGTCGAGCGTGGTCATCAGCGCCGGCTCGTCGCCGGGAATGTTGAGCAGGATCGACGAGATCCGCCCGCCATACATGGCGCCGTAATAAACGCTGGTCAGCAGGATCAGCGCGGGCGTCGGCGGCAGGCCCAGCGAAAACGCCAGCGGGATCAGGATCGCCACGCCGTTCGACGGCCCCAGCCCCGGCAGCGCGCCGATCATCGTGCCGAGGAAACAGCCCAGCAGCGCGAGGCCGATGTTCTGGAAGGTGAGCGCGACGGCGAAACCGTCGGCCAGCGACGAGAGCGCGTCCATCGCTCAGAACCCCCACGGGCCGCGCGCGAGCGACAGGCCGAGAATGAGGTGGAACACGACATAGATGCCGACCGAAATCGCGGCCCCCGCCGCCACCGCCGACAGTGGCGCCGCGCCCAGCCGCCACGACAGGAACGACGCGGCGACGGCGGTCGCCAGCAGAAAGCCGACCTGCGGCAGCGCCAGCGCATAGGCGCACAGCACGCCCGTCGTCACCGCGATCTCCAGCAGCCGCCCGAATGCGGGCCATTCCGGCGCGGCGTCCGGGCGCAGGATGATCGCGACCCCGGCCAGCGCCATCACCGCCGCGATGATGATCGGGAAGGTCTTTGGGCCGACCGGATCGGACAGGAAACTGAGCTCGATCAGCGTCGCCTGCCAGGCGAAAAAGGCTGCCAGCGCGATGCTGACGCCGCCGAGAATGCGGTCGCTCATGGTCGCCCCCCCGAGCTTGTGAAAGCCGCAAGCGCGCCGCCCGCGCCATGACGGGAGCGGGCGGCGCGAAGGATCACTTGAGCAGGCCGATCTCGCGCGACAGGTCCGCGATCTCCTTCACCGACCCGGCGACAAAGCTCTGGAAGGCGTCGCCCTGCAGGTCGAGCGGCGCCAGACCGCTCTGCGCCATGGTCTGCTTCCACTCCTCCGACGCATAGACCGCGCCGATCGAGTCGACCCAGTAGCCATAAGCCTCGTCGCTCATGTTTCCCGGCGCATAAAAGCCGCGCCAGTTGGCGCCGATCACATCGACCCCCTGCTCCCGCGCGGTCGGGAACGCCGCGAAGTCGCCCTCAAGCCGCTCCGGCGACAGCACCGCGATCACCCGGATGTCGCCGGAATCGACAAAGCCCTTGGCCTCGGAGGCGTCGCCGGTGAACGCCTGCACCGACCCCGCCAGCAGCTGCGTCACCGCCTCGCCGCCGCCGTTGAAGGCGACATACTTGATGGTGCGCACGTCGGCGATCCCGGCGCGCTTGGCGGCGATCAGCACCTTCAGGTGGTCCCAGCCGCCCACCGCCGAGCCGCCCGCCACCGACACCGAGCGCGGGTCTGACTTGATCTTGTCCAACAGTTCGGGAAGCGTCTTGATCGCGCTGTCCTTGGCCACCGCGATCACGCCATAGTCGGCGCCGACGCTGGCCACCCAGCGCACCTGATCCATCGAGCCGCCGGGATAGGCGCCCTGCGCCAGCCGCGTCGCGGTGGCCGAGGACGCCGCCACGATCAGATCGTTGTCGGCGCCGCGCTTGCCGACCACCTCGGCGAAGGCCACGCCGCCGCCGCCGCCCGCGAGGTTGGTGACCTGCACCGTGCCGGAAACCAGCCCGAGGTCCTGAAGGCTCTTGCCGACCTGACGGCAGGTGAAGTCCCAGCCGCCGCCGGGGTTGGCGGGGGCGATGCACTCGGGCCGCTCGGGGCTGAACGCCTGCGCCTGCGGCGCGAGCGCGGCGGCGGCGACCACCGCCGACAGCGCCAGCGCGGCGCTTCGGATGTCAAGGAATCTCATCAAGTCCTCCCGGTATCGTTTCTTTGTCGCGACCGCGCCGCCAGCGGCGACGATCGGGTTTTCGTTTCTGCCCGCGAAAAGACGCGGCCCTCAGGACGCTAACGATAACGCCCCGCGCCGACAAGCGCGACAGCCCGGCGCAGCCTGCGACGTCATGCGCCCCGCCGCACGCGCTCGCGCCACAGCGTGAACAGCCCCGCCGCCACCACCAGCGCGCCGCCGATCACGATCGCAGGGTCCAGCCGCTCGCCAAACACCAAGACGCCGATCATCGCGGCGAACACCAGTTGCAGATAGGCGAAGGGCTGCACCGAGCTCACCTCGGCGTGGTTCAGCGCGCTGATCAGCAGGTAGTGTCCGCTCATGCCCATCACGCTCAGCAGCGCCATCCAGCCCCAGTCCCACCCGACCATCGGCGTCCAGAAGAACGGCCCGATCAGCGTGATCGCCACGGCCCCCGCGACCCCGGTGTAGAAAAAGCTCGTGGCCGAGCCGTCCACGCGATTCACATAGCGCGTGGCGACGTGATAGACGGCGAACATCACCGTCGCCGCCAGCGCGATCAGCGAGCGGGCGTCCAGCACGCCCTCGCCGGGGCGCAGGATGATCAGCACGCCGACAAAGCCCACGCCGATGGCGCTCCAGCGCCGCCAGCCGACCTTCTCGCCCAGCACCGGCCCCGACAGCGCGGTGACGATCAGCGTGTAGCCGGCGAAGATCGCGTGGCTCTCGACCAGCCCCAGCAGCGCGAAGGCGGTGATCATCACCACGATCTCGAGCGCCAGCAGCGCGCCGCGCATGATCTGGAGAACGGGAAACCGCGTCTGCGCCACCTTGCGCAAGCCCCCCGCCCGCCGCGCCGACAGCGCGATCACGAACACCGCAAAGAACCAGTAGCGGATCATCGTGACGAACACCGGCGAGTAATGCGTGGCGAGATGCTTGGAGACGCCGTCCTGCGCCGCGAACACCACCATCGCCGCGATCATCAGCCAGATGCCGCGCCGGGTCGAAAGCGCCGTGTCGAGCGTGTCCTTCATCGGGCGGCGGCCTCCGGCGCGGGTGCGCGCCATTCGAGGTGTTGGCCATGCGGGCGCGCCGCGGTCAATCCCCCGTCGGCGCATGACCGCACCACGCCGGTCGGCGCATGTCTGCGTTGCGCGCGCTGGCGGCGCGGCGCGGGGGCCGCTATCGTCGCGGCGCATGCCATCAGGGGAGCGCGCCGCCATGACCGACTACGCCCTTGTGCGCCTAGACCATGTCAATCTGCGCACCGGCCAGCTTGAGGTGATGGCCGCGTTCTACGAGCACGTCCTGGGCATGACGCCGGGGCCGCGCCCGGCGTTCAGCTTTCCCGGCGTCTGGCTTTATGTCGGCGCGCGCGCCGTGGTGCATCTGGTCGGGGTGGAGACGACGCCCGGCGCCCACGGCCAGGACCTGCGCCTTGAGCATTTCGCGCTGTCGGCGCGGGGCCTCGACGCCTTCATGGCGCGGCTGCGCGACGAGGGCGCGACCTTCCGGATGGGGCGCGTGCCGGGCTTTGGCGTCGTGCAGGTCAACATCGAAGACCCCGACGGCAATCACATTCACATCGACTTTCCCGAGGACGAGACCGCTTGAGCGCGCCCGCGCGATGGCGCGGGCACGCCGCCATGGCGCTGTTCGCCTGCCTGATCGCGGGGTCGTTCTCGCTGGGCAAGCAGGCGGCGCCGTTCATCGACCCCGCCGCGCTGACCGCGCTGCGCTTCGCTGCGGCGACCGCGCTGATGGGCGCGCTGCTGGCGCTGAGCGGTCGCGGCGCGCAGATGGCCGACATGCGGGCGCATTTCGCGGCGCCGTGGCGCTATCTGGCGCTGGGCGGGCTGCTGGCGGGGTATTTCGTGCTGATGTTCGCCGCGCTGCGGCTGGCCTCGCCGGTCTCCACCGGGGCGGTGTTCACGCTGATCCCGCTGATGAGCGCGGGCTTCGGCTGGCTGCTGATGCGCCAGCGCACCCCGCCGCTGGCGCTGGCGGCGCTCGCGCTGGGCGCCATGGGGGCGGTGTGGGTGATTTTTGGCGGCGCGCCGGGCCGCATCGCGGCGTTCGAGTTGGGGCGCGGCGAGGCGATCTTTCTTATCGGCTGCGCCGCGCACGCGCTCTATAC
>CAZOZE010000080.1:0-4247 GCA_964584215.1 uncultured Rhodobacterales bacterium | reverse complement strand
CTTCGAGACGCTGATCGGGCAGGACGCCATGGTGCGCGTGCTGCGCAACGCCTTCGAGGCCGACCGCATCGCCCACGCCTTCATCCTCACCGGCGTGCGCGGCGTCGGCAAGACCACCACCGCGCGCATCATCGCCAAGGGCCTCAACTGCGTCGGCCCGGACGGGACCGGCGGGCCGACCATCCAGCCCTGCGGCGTCTGCGAGCCGTGCCGCAAGATCGCCGAGGGGCGCTGGATCGACGTGCTGGAGATCGACGCCGCCTCCAACACCGGCGTCGATTTCATCCGCGACATCAATGAGATGGCGCGCACGCGCCCATCGGGGCGCTTCAGGGTGTTCATTCTGGACGAGGTGCACATGCTCTCGACCAACGCCTTCAATGCGCTGCTCAAGACGCTGGAGGAGCCGCCGCCCAGCGTGAAGTTCGTCTTCGCCACCACCGAGATCCGCAAGGTGCCGGTCACGGTGCTCAGCCGCTGCCAGCGTTTCGACCTGCGCCGCATCGAGCCGGAGGCGATGATCGCCTTCCTGCGCGGCGTCGCGGAAAAGGAGGGCGCCGCGATCGCGGACGAGGCGCTGGCGCTGATCGCGCGGGCGGCGGAAGGCTCGGTGCGCGACGCGCTGTCGCTGCTCGATCAGGCGATCGCGCCCGGCGCGCCGGAGGCGACGGCGCAGGACGTGCGCGCCATGCTGGGGCTGGCCGACCGGGGCCGGGTGCTGGACCTGTTCGAAGCGATCATGCGCGGCGACGCGCAAGCCGCGCTGGCGGAGCTTTCGGCGCAATACGCCGACGGCGCCGATCCCGAGGCGGTGCTGCGCGACCTCGCCGAGATCACCCACTGGCTGTCGGTGGTCAAGATCGCCCCCGACGCCGCCGACGACCCCGCCGCCGCGGCGGCGGAGCGCGCGCGGGGCCGCGCGCTGGCCGAGGGACTGGGGATGCGCTCGCTCGCCCGCGCGTGGCAGATGCTGCTGAAGGCGCTGGAGGAGGTCGCGACCGCGCCCAACGCGATGATGGCCGCCGAGATGGCGGTGATCCGCCTCACCCACGTCGCCGACCTGCCCAGCCCCGAGGATCTGGTGCGCCGCCTGACCGACGCGCCGCAGGCCGCGCCCGCGCCCGGCCCCCGCCCGGCGCCGGGCGGCGGAAGCGGCGGCGGCGCGCAGGCGCGCGCGGCGGCGGCGCCGGTCGTGGCGCCGGTCGCGCAGACCGCCCCGGAACCGGCCCCCGCCGTCGCGCCACAGGCGCTGGCGGCGTTCGACAGCTTCGAGACGGTGCTGGCGCTGATCCGCGAGAAACGCGACATGCGCCTGCTGGTCACCGTCGAGAGCCATGTGCGGCTGGTGCGCTATGCGCCGGGCCGCATCGACTTCGCCCCCGCCCCCGGCGCGCCGCCGGAACTGGCGGGCGAGCTGACCCAGCGCCTCTCCGCCTGGACCGGCGCGCGCTGGATGGTCGGCGTCGCGCCCGGCCCCGGCCAGCCCACCATCGCCGAGCAGCGTCAGGCCGACGCCGACGCGCTGACCGCCCGCGCCGCGGCGCAGCCGCTGGTCGCCGCCGCGCTCGCGCTGTTTCCCGGCGCGAAGATCAAGGCGGTGCGCCCGCGCGCCGCCGAACCGGAAACGCCGCCGCCGGAAGCCTATGAAGACGCCGGGTTTGGCGACGACTGGGCGCCGATAGACCCTTTCGACGAGGAGTAAGCCGAGATGTTCAAAGGCATGGGCGACATGGCCAGGCTGATGAAGCAGGCGCAGGAGATGCAGGGCAAGCTGGCCGAGGCGCAGGAGCGCGTCGCCTCGATCGAGGCCGAGGGCGTCTCCGGCGCCGGGATGGTGCGCGCCGTCGTTTCCGGCAAGGGCGAACTGAAGCGCCTCGCCATCGACCCCGCGCTGATGACCCCAGCCGACCGCGAGGTGCTGGAGGATCTGGTGATCGCCGCCGTCAACGACGCTCACGCCCGCGCGCAGGAAGCCGCGCAAGGCGAAATGGCCAAACTCACCGAGGGCCTGCCCCTGCCGCCGGGGATGAAGCCGCCGTTCTGAAGGAAGCAAGCGGATGTGAGAGCCCACGCGCGGCGGGCTGGTGGCCTTCCCGCGATCAGCTGCGTTTCTCTGAACCACGAGAAGTAAAATGCTGGTCGATGCGCTGCAAAATCAACGAAACGTCCGCCCCGCCGCCGGTCAGGCGCTCCGCATAAAGGCGCCCGGGATGCAAAACGTCCCATGAAGAACGTTTTTGCTGTGCGCGGCCCTTTCCAGGATCGTTGATCCCGAAGCCCTCGACCGTCACGTTCCAAAGCGGCTTGAACGTCTCGATCAGCATGTTTTCAGCAAGTGGGATCCAGATATCGTCCAGAACAATAGAGCGAACCACGAAATGCGCGATATCAAGATTGTCCACAGACCTGATAGACGCAGCGTGCTTGCGTAATCTGGACTCGAGAGCGGTGCCTGTCGCAGCGCCATAGTGGGAGATTCCGCCCTTTCGACCGCCCGACGGTATCGCCTTGCCGACGTATATCGGAAGCCGCCAATCATTCTTGTTGCCAACGGATAGCGGGGCATACGGAGCAAAGTCACCGCAGTAGTAGATGACATAGACTCCAGCGCCGACGACTGACCCGACCGCGCCCAGCGGAACAACGCCTCTCGCCAGAATTTCGCCCTCGATACTGCGCGCAAGGCTCAATTTGTCGAGCGGATTAAAGGGATCTGACATCACCGTCAGCCCCCAGACATCGCATAACGTCCGCCGCCACGATCCGGGCGAGGCGGACTGGAACCGCGTTTCCCAACTGACGCATCGTCTCCGACCATGATCCGTGAAACTGGAATGTATCGGGAAACGTCTGAAGCCGCGCGCTTTCCCTGACGGTGAAATAGCGCACGGCGCCGTCAGCCATCAGCAGCATGTTCTCGCCGCCTGGCACACCGTGAACCCCAGCCTTAAGGGTCTTTGCCGGCTCATCAAGCGGGCTTCCGGTGTGTCCTGGGTAAGCACGCGCGCCGGGCTGGAAGCGATGATTGGCCACTGCGTCACGATAGCTGACGCCCTTTGGATCAGGAAGATCCGCAATAGCGTCGCGGACCGTGCGCCATGGTCTAAGCAACGGTCGCTCGCGCAGCAGCGCCGCCCGCGCCATGCCGCGCGCCGACGGCACGCGACCAGCGGATGGCGTCCGATGCCGCTCCCAGTAATCGTCGCTGCGATACTGCGCCCATGTGAGCGCCTCGGCGGAATGCGTCGGCGCAGGAAAGCGCCATCTCACGCCGAGATCGCTGCGAAATCCGACGAAGAACACACGCTCCCTGCGCTGCGGCACACCATAATCCGCCGCATTCGCGAGGTGGACGATCACGTTGTAGCGCAGACCCGCGCTTTCGCCGCTCGTCTCATGTTGCTCCAACCGGGCAAGGTGATCCTCCCAGGCCTCAGCAGGACGCGCCACTACTTCGGGGTGGATCATCTGAAGGCGGATGTATTCAAAATAATTTCGGAATGATTCACGCGTAAGGCCCTTTACGTTTTCGAAAATGAACGCGCGCGGCATTACTTCCCGCAGCGCACGCACCGCCTCGGGAAACATGTCGCGCGCGTCGTCATAAGCGCGGTGCCTGCCACCGATCGAAAATGGCTGACAGGGTGGGCCACCGGTTACCAGATCAATCAATCCCTCATGGCGGGCGAAATCAACGTCGCGAACGTCGCCCTGAGTAATTGGCCATCCTGCGACCGGCGCCACGCCGCGCGCGCGATTGGCGCGGATTGTGTCGCAACAATAGCTGTCCCGCTCAATCACCTCGCATGGATGAAACCCAGCGAGCGATACGCCAATGCCAAGCCCCCCGGCGCCCGCAAACAGTTCGATGCTCCTCATCTGGCGCGTGTCCTCCTTTCAGACTGCCGGAGCAGCGTCTCACAAATCCCTAATCAGAACAAGTAGAGAACATTATCCACATATCCTACCCGCGCAAACTGGCCTCGAACTCGCGCCACTCTCCGGGGCTCATGCCGCTGTCGGCCTGCGTCACCGTCTCGCCCGCCAGCATCCGCCTGAGCGCCGCCATGCCCTTGCCGGAGAACTGCGCCGCCTCCAGCCGATAATCCTCGAACGCGGCCCAGGCGGCGGGAACCCAGTCGCGCGCGATGGCGCAGATCGCGTCGGCGTAGGCGCGGATCTCATACTGCGCGTGCGGGTCGGCGCGCAGCCGCAGGAAGTGGAACAGGTTGTGCAGGTCGATCTTC
>CAZOZE010000079.1:0-3812 GCA_964584215.1 uncultured Rhodobacterales bacterium | reverse complement strand
AGGATCAGCGAAAAGCCGAAGGTCCAGTACATCACCGTGCGGGCGCCGACCCGGTCCGACAGATGGCCGCCATAGGCGCGGAACAGGCTGGCCGCCAGGCTGAACGCCGCCGCCGCCATGCCCGCAGTGCGGATGTCGAGGGTGTAGACGTCCACCAGATAATGCGGCAGCCACAGCGCCAGCGCCACGAAGGCGCCGAACACGAAAAAGTAGTACAGCGAGAACCGCCACACCTGCAGGTTCTTCAGCGGCTCAAGCTGTTGCGCCAGCGTCGGCGCGGCGGCGCCGGTGGCGCGGCGGTGCGCGTGGTGGGGGTCCTCCCTGGCGAAGATCAGGAACGCCACGCCCATCAGCGTGATCGCCGCCCCCCACACCAGCGCCACCGCCTCCCAGCCGAAGGCGACCATGATGAACGGCGCGCCGAACTTGGTGACGGCGGCGCCCACGTTGCCGGCGCCGAAGATGCCGAGCGCGGTGCCCTGCTTGTCCTTGGGATACCATTGCGAGACATAGGCCACGCCGATGGCGAACGACCCGCCCGCCAGACCCACGCCCAACGCTGCGACAAGGAACATCGCGTAGCTGTCGGCCAGCGTCAAAAGCCAGGTCGCGATCCCCGCCAGGATCATCTGGGCGGAGAACACCAGCCGCCCGCCATATTGCTCGGTCCAGATCCCCAGCATCAGCCGCGTCAGCGAGCCGGTGAGGATCGGCGTCGCGACCAGCAGGCCGAATTCGGTCTCGGACAGGCCGAGGTCCTTTTTGATCTGGACGCCGATGATCGCGAAGATCGTCCAGACGGCGAAGCAGATGGTGAAGGCGACCGTGCTGAGCGTCAGCGCCCGCGTCTGGTCGGCGCGGCTCGGCGCGGCTCGGCCGCCCGGCGTTGGTTGGTGTCCATCGGTTGCAGACATTATCCTCTCCCTCGTGCGGTGCGCAGCCGCCCGATTGCGCGGAGGCGGCTGGCCGCTACCGAAAGAGCGACGGATCGGCGCCGCAGGGATTGACATGGATCAATAGCGAAACCGCCGACCGCGAAAACAAGCCGCCGGGCGGAAAGGCGCAGGCCGCGCGCGACGAAAGGCGCGGCGCCGGAACGCATTCGGCGCGTCTGGCCTTGTTGCCGCGCCGCATCAAGGTTGATATTTGTCAAGCGCACCGCATGACCGCCACCGCCGCCAACTGAAGGGTTCAGCCATGCGCGAGGATGATTCGCAGGAGCTCCGGCGACTCGCCCTGTTTCGCGACATGCAGGAAGACCTGTTCGAGGCGCTGGTGCGCGTAAGCTATCTTCAGGCGTTTCCGCCTGCGATCGACCTGCTGCGCGAGGGCGACCAGGCCGATTTCCTTCATGTGCTGATCGAGGGATCGGTCGAACTTCACGCCGCGTGGAACGGCGCCGAGACCACCATGGCGATCCTCAACCCGGTGTCCACGTTCATTCTGGCGGCGACGATCGCCGACCAGCCCTGCCTGATGTCGGCGCGCACGCTGGAGAAGACGCGGGTCATCCTGCTGCCGTCGGAGGACGTGCGCGCGATCTTTCGCAAGGATCGCGCCTTCGCCGACGCCATCGTGGTCGAACTGGCGCATTGCTATCGCGACATGGTCCGCCACGCCAAGGGCGTGAAGCTGCGCTCGGCGCTGGTGCGGCTGGCCAATTATCTGTTGCAGCTGCGCCATGAACAGGCCGGCGACGTCATCGCGCTCCCGGTGGAGAAGCGCAGGCTGGCGGCGTATCTCGGCATGAGGCCGGAAAACCTCTCGCGCGCCTTTGCGACCTTGCGCGACTACGGCGTGAGCGTTGACGGCGCCGCCGTGCGGCTGGCCGATCCGGCGGCGCTGGAGCGGCTGGCGCGGCCGAACCCGCTGATCGACGGCGCCGCGTGCGGCGGCGCCTGAGGGCGTCCGCCGGCCCGACCGCTTGCTTCCGCCGGGGATCGCGGCGCGGCGCCGCGCGCGGCCGGAGCGACGTCGCCCCGCCGACCTCGCGCCCGCCCATCGCGCCCGCCCATCGCGTCGGGCTGGCCGGTGACGGAGAACGGCCCCATCCCGGGCCGCCCGATCCGCCCGATCCGCCCGGTGGTGAGATGGCGAGATGGCGGTTGATGATGGCGCCGACCCTGGCGGTGCGGCGCGGGTCGATCACCACCACGCGCATCGCAGGCCGCGCCGCCTTCGCCGCCGCAAGCCGCTGATAGGGCACCGGATGGCGCCAGGCGAGGTTCGCCCCGACCAGCACCGCCAGATCGGCGGCCTCCAGATCGTCATAGGTTCCCGGCAAGGTGTCGCTGCCGAAGGCGCGGATATCCATTAAGCTGACCCTCACGCATCGGCGTGCGCGCGCCCTTGGCTCAACCCGTCCGTGCCTCCACCTCGGCTTCCATGATGCGCCCGGCCGCAAAGGCCAGCAATGCCGCCGGTGCGTTGTTGATGCGGCGCGCGCCGTGCTGGGCTGGTCAATGTCGAGCCAACGCCTATACTATGTGTGCGCTGCTGACCGCCCGCAACGCGCTCGTGGGCATGCGCGTGCGGCTGGAGAACGAGATCCGCAGCCTTCTGAAAACGTTCGGCATCATGTTTGGCAAGCGCGTCGGCGGCTTCCTCCGCCGCGCCGAGGAAGTGATCGCCGAGGACCTGAAGGTTGCGCCCGAGCTGCGGCCGATTTTCGAGACGCTGGTCTCGGCCCGGCACGCCATCCTCGACCGCATCCGCCGCCTCGATGCGCAAATTAGCGCCACAGCCCGCCGTGATCGGACGGTCAAGCTGTTCATGGCAGCGCCAGGCGTCGGCCCCATAACTGCGCTGGCGGTCGCCGCCGCTTTCGACGATCCCGCACGGTTCCGACGCTCGTCGAGCGCGGGCGCCTATCTCGGGCTCACGCCGCGCCGCTACGAATCCGGAGAGATCAGCTACAATGGCCGCTCCTCCAAGCGCGGCGACACCCGCGCCTTCCAACGATGCGTCCCGCCGGGACGCGTGGCGAGAATGAGATCGCGTCCCGGGCTGCGGCTGACACGGACCGCGCACACCACTTCGATCCATCCACCCCCCCCAACGCCAACGAGCGGCGACCGCGGAGAGAACCACGGGGCCCGGCGCGCATCACGAACGCAGAGGTCACGCTTGACATCGGCGATTAGAGAACCGGGGACACAATCGTCGCCGCTTACAGAATACGTGACCCGATCCCGGCCGAATTCCCAGACAACGGATTGCAAAATTTTGCGTTCGGAACCGCAGCCGACGGCAAAGCCGTTATTGACAACCTTGGGCAATGAATGACAGGGACTTTAAGTCTAACGTGCTGTGGAGGGGTGGCCGAGTGGTCGAAGGCGCACGCCTGGAAAGTGTGTATACGGGCGACCGTATCGCGGGTTCGAATCCCGCTCCCTCCGCCAATCTCGCCCGCAAGCTATTGTAATTGCTATTAAATAAAAACGTCCTCGGGCTTTACCCGCCGAAATGCCCGCCATACTGAAAACGCTTGGACGGCGGGCCGGTTAGCCGCCTGCAGGGTCAAGGCGCCCCGCCTGCGCAAGTAGCGCCCGGCGCGCACACCCCCACGGGCGGGTTGCCGGGTCACCGCGCGCAGGATGACGCGCGGCCCCGGCTGCGGCGGTTGTTAGGGACACTCACCGCTGGTCCCATAGGCGCGCCGATGAATTGCGTGTCAACGGCGGAGTAAAAACCGGCCACGTGGCGGCGCAAAAGCAGGCCAGCGGCTGGGCGCCAAGCGCCGTGGCGCGCGCGCTCGCCAGATAGCTGGCGCGTGCCATGGCGCTTTGGCCTGCAAGGCCAATCCTGCAACG
>CAZOZE010000078.1:0-22681 GCA_964584215.1 uncultured Rhodobacterales bacterium | reverse complement strand
GCGCTGCTGATGCAGGACATCGAGCGCGCCATGGCGCTGGGCTGCCTCGAACTCGACGAGGAGGATCTGGCGCTCTGCACCTTCGTCTGCCCCGGCAAGGCCGAATACGGGCCGCTGCTGCGCGAGACCCTTTTCCGCATCGAGAAGGAGGCAGCCTGATGCGCCCCTTGCGACGTCTGCTCGACAAGGCCGGACGCCCGTTTCACCCCGGCGGCAAGCTGCAACGCTTCTATCCGCTCTACGAGGCGATGGACACGTTCTTCTACGCGCCCGGCTCGGTGACCAAGACCGGCGCCCATGTGCGCGACGCCATGGACCTCAAGCGGATGATGATCCTGGTGGTCATCGCCGCTTTCCCTTGCGTGCTGATGGCGCTCTACAACACCGGCTTTCAGGCCAACCGCATCATCGATCCGGCGCGGATCGGCGAACTGGTCGGCTGGCGGCACGGACTGATCCAGACGCTTGGCTTCGGCTACGACCCGCGCAGCATCCTCGACAACATCGTCCATGGCGCGGTGTATTTCCTGCCGCTCTACATCGTGACGATGGTCGTCGGGCTCGGCTGGGAGGTGACGTTCTCGATCGTGCGGCGGGTGGAGGTGAACGAGGGCTTCTTCGTCACCGGGCTGCTGTTTCCGCTGATCCTGCCCGCGACCACGCCGCTGTGGCAGGCGGCGCTGGGCATCAGCTTCGGCGTGGTGCTGGCCAAGGAGGTTTTTGGCGGCACGGGGATGAACTTCATCAACCCGGCGCTGGCGGCCCGCGCCTTCCTGTTTTTCGCCTATCCGGCGCAGATCTCGGGCGACGCGGTGTGGAACGCGGCGCCGGTGTCGGCCACCGTCGATGGGGTCGCGGCGCCGACCATGCTGGCGAACATGCGGCTGGGCACGGGTTTCGCGGACCAGGCCTATTCGTGGTGGGACGCCTTCATCGGGCTGATCCCGGGCAGCATGGGCGAGACCTCGGCGTTGGCCTGCCTGCTGGGCGCGGTGCTGATCATCGTCACCGGGGTCGGCTCGTGGCGCACCATGGCGGCGGTGACGCTGGGCACCATCGGCATGGCGACGCTGTTCAACGTCATCGGATCGGAGACCAACCCGTGGTTCGCCGCCCCGTTCTGGTGGCACATGGCGGTCGGCAGCTGGGCCTTCGCCACGGTGTTCATGGTCACAGACCCGGTGACGTCGGCCTTCACCAACGCCGGCAAGTGGATCTACGGCGCCATGATCGGCGCGCTGATCGTGCTGATCCGCGTCGTCAACCCGGCCTACCCTGAGGCGGTGATGCTGGTCATCCTGCTGATGAACGTGATGGCGCCGCTGATCGACTATGGCTTCGTGCAGGCCAACATTCGCAGGAGGCGGGCGCGTCGTGAGTAACAGCAAAAGTCTCAACGTCAACGCGACTGGCTATACGGTCGGCTTCGCGCTGGTGGTGGCGCTGGTCTGCGCGGCGCTGGTGTCGGTGACGGCGGTCTCGCTGAAGCCGATGCAGGACGCCAACGCGCGGCTCTACATGGAAAAGAACGTGCTGTTCGCGGCGGGCCTGGCCGAGCCGGGGCGGTCGCTGTCGGTCGCCGAGGTCAACGCGGCCTTCGACCGCGCCATCGTCGCGCGGCTGATCGACCTGCGCACGGGCGACCTGCTCGACGCCGACCCCGCCGAGGCGCGCGGTTTCGATCAGCGCGCGGCGCGCAACGACCCCGCCACCAGCAGCACAGCGCCCGCCAACGACGCCGGCGTGCGCCGCCTGCCCGACCGCGCGCAGGTGTTCTTCATCATGGAGGGCGACGCGGTCGATCAAGTGGTGATCCCGGTCGAGGGTCTGGGGATGTGGGGCACGATCTATGGCTTCCTGTCGCTCGCCCCCGACGCCGAGACGGTGCGCGGGCTGACCTATTACGAGCACCGCGAGACCCCCGGTCTCGGCGGCGAGATCGCCAACCCCGACTGGCTGGCGCGCTGGGAAGGGCGCAAGGTCCATGACGCCGACGGCGCCGTGGCGATCGCGGTGCGCAAGGGCGAGGCCGGGCCGCCGGAGACCGACCCGCTGCATGTCGATGGGCTGTCCGGGGCCACGGTGACCAGCAACGCCGTCACCCGATTCATGCAGTACTGGCTGGATGAGAACGGCTATGGCCCGTTCCTGCGCCGCTTCCGCGAAGGAGAGCTGTCATGACCGCGACAACGGAGGGCGCTGTCGCCGCGCGCCCGCGCAAGCCGTGGCTGAGCGCCGAGGCGCGCGCCGCGCTGGTCGACCCGATCCTGCTCAACAACCCGATCGGCATTCAGGTGCTGGGCATCTGCTCGGCGCTCGCCATCACCACGCGGGTGGACAAGGCGCTGGTGATGAGCGCGGGGGTGATCGTGGTGGCGGTGCTCGCCAGCACCGCCGTCAGCCTGATCCGTGAGCGGGTGCCGACCTCGATCCGCCTGATCGTGCAACTGGCGATCATCGCCTCGCTGGTGATCGTGTTCGACCAGGTGCTGAAGGCGACGCTCTACGAGCTGTCGCTTGAGCTGTCGGTGTTCGTCGGGCTGATCATCACCAACTGCATCGTGCTTGGCCGCGCCGAAGGCTTTGCGATGAGCAATCCGCCCGGGCTGGCCGCGCTCGACGGTCTGGGCAACGGCCTTGGCTATGCGCTGGTGCTGGTGCTGGTGGGCGCGGTGCGCGAGCTGCTGGGAACCGGCAAGCTGCTGGGCTTCGTGATCCTGCCGCTCACCCGCGACGGCGGCTGGTTCGCGCCCAACGGGCTGATGCTGCTGGCGCCGTCGGCGCTGTTCATCATCGGGCTGCTGATCTGGGCGCTGCGCACCTGGAAGCCCGAATTGCAGGAGAAGGAATGATGGAGCACTTCATCAACCTTGGTCTGCGCGCGGTCTTTCTGGAGAACCTCGCGCTCGCCTATTTCCTCGGCATGTGCTCGTTTCTGGCCTGCTCGAAGAACGTGGCGACCGCGATCGGCCTCGGCGCGGCGGTGGTGTTCGTGCAGACGCTGACGGTGCCGCTCAACAACATCATCCTCAACGCGCTGCTGGCGGAGGGCGCGCTGACATGGCTCAGCCCGGCGCTGGCGGACGTGAACCTCAGCTTCCTGTCGTTCATCATCTTCATCGCGATCATCGCGGCGGCGGTGCAGGTGGTGGAGATGACGGTCGATCGCTTCGCCCCCGCGCTCTATGTCTCGCTGGGCGTGTTCCTGCCGCTGATCGCGGTGAACTGCGTGATCCTCGGCGGCTCGCTGTTCATGCAGGAGCGCGACTACACGCTGGCCGAGAGCGTGGTGTTCGGCTTCGGCTCCGGCCTCGGCTTCGCCATCGCGCTGGTGGCGCTGGCGGCGATCCGAGAGAAGATGAGCTATTCGCATGTGCCCGCCGGTCTGCGCGGCCTGGGCATCACCTTTATCGTCGTCGGCCTGATGTCCATGTCGTTCATGGTCTTTTCCGGCATCCAGCTTTAGGGGGAACGCCCGTGCTGTCGATGGGTATCGCCATCCTTCTGTTCACCGCCGTCGTGCTGGCGCTGGTGCTGCTGCTGATGGCCGCGCGGCGCTCGCTGGTCTCCACCGGCGACGTGTCGATCGTGATCAACGAGGACGAGGCGGCCGCGTTCAAGACGCCTGCGGGCGGCACGCTGCTGAACGCGCTGACCGCGCATCGCATCTTTCTGCCGTCGGCCTGCGGCGGCAAGGGCTCGTGCGGCGTGTGCGATGTGGTGGTGAAGGACGGCGGCGGCGCGCTGATGCCGACCGAGACCGGCTTCATCTCGCCGGGCGAGGCGCGGCGCGGGCATCGGCTGGCCTGTCAGGTCAAGGTCAAGCGCGACATGCGCATCGAGCTCGCGCCCGAGATCTTCAGCGTGCGCAAGTGGCCGTGCACGGTGATCAGCAACCCCAACGTCTCGACCTTCATCAAGGAGCTGAAACTGGCGCTGCCGGAGGGCGAGGCGGTGCCGTTCCGCGCCGGCGGCTACATGCAGATCGAATGCCCCGCGCATTCGCTGTCGTTCAGGGAGTTCGACATCGAGCCGCAGTTTCGCCCCGAATGGGACAAGTTCGACCTCTGGCGCTTCAAGTCGGTCGTGCCCGAGCCGGTCGAGCGCGCCTATTCAATGGCGAGCTATCCGCTGGAGAAGGGTATTCTGCTGTTCACCATCCGGCTCGCCTTTCCGCCCAAGTATCGCGACGACATCCCGCCGGGGGTGATGAGTTCGTGGCTGTTCAACCTCAAGCCCGGCGACAAGGTGATGTGCTCCGGCCCGTTCGGCGAATTCTTCGCGCGCGAGACCGACAAGGAGATGTGCTTTGTCGCCGCCGGCGCGGGCATGGCGCCGATGCGCTCGCACATCTTCGACCAGATTTACCGCCTCAAGTCCAAGCGGCGGATGAGCTTCTGGTATTCGGCGCGCAACCTCGGCGAGGCGTTCTACGTCGAGGAGTTCGAAAAACTGGCCGCCGAGCACCCCAATTTCAGCTTCCATCTGGTGCCGTCGGAGCCGCGCCCGGAGGATAACTGGACCGGGCCTGTGGGCCTGGTGCGCCAGCAGGCGCTGCGCAAGCACTATCTCGACACGCACCCGGCGCCGGAAGACATCGAATACTATCTCTGCGGGCCGGACGTGATGAACAAGGCGGTGATCGCCATGCTGCTCGATCTGGGCGTGGATCGCGAGAACATCATGCTCGACGACTTCGGCAACTGATGCGCGCGGCAGGGAAGGACAGGTCATGAAACAGACCATCGGAGCGGTGCTGGCGGCCAAGGGCGACAACGCGGCGCTGTTCACCGTCGAGGCGGGCGGCACGGTGCGCGACGCGGTCGAGGTGCTGAACGCGCAGGGCATCGGCGCCGTGCTGATCCAGAACGAGGACGGGCTGATCGACGGCATCTTCACCGAGCGCGACCTCTTGCGCCGGGTGGTGCATCCAAGGCTGGACCCCGATGCGACGCCGATCTCGATGGCGATGACGCGCGACGTGCGCTTCGTCGGACCGTCGGACAGCGTCGAGGCGGCGCTGGCGCTGATGTATGTCAACCGCTTCCGGCATCTGCTGGTGATGGACGGGCCGCGCGTTCTGGGCCTCGTGTCGATCCGCGACATGACCGACCACCTGCTGCGCCATGGCGAGGGCCGCTTCGAGGCGGCGGTGCGCGACGCGGCGGGGGAAACCCCCGCGCCCGAACACGCTGAGGGAGACAAATGATGGACATGCTGCTCTCGCCCCGCCCGCAAAAGACGCTGGCGTTGTCGCGACGCAGGATGCTGGCGGGCTTCGGCGCCGTCGGCGCGCTGGCGCTTGGCGGCGTCGCACTGGCCCCGGCCACGCCCGCCCGCGCCGCCGCCGCGCGCTTTGGCGGCGAGACCATGGGCACGACCTATACGGTCAAGATCGCCGGGCGCGCGCTGACGCCCGCACAGGTCGAGGCGCTGCGCGCCGACGTGCAATCGGCGCTCGACGGCGTCGATCACGCCATGTCGCTGCACCGCCCGGACTCGGAATTGCGCCGATTCAACGCCCAGCCGGCGGGCATGGTGGCGCTGTCGGCGGATTTCTACACCGTGTTGCACGAGGCCTGCGCCGTGGCGGCGTGGTCCGGGGGCGCGTTCGACCCGACCGTGGCGCCGCTGGTGAACGCCTGGGGCTTTGGCGCCGCACAGGTTTCGGCGGCGCCGTCGGCGGCGGCGCTGGCGGCGCAGCGCCGGTCTGTGGGCTTCGGCGGGCTGACGCTGGACGCCGGGCGCCGCGCGGCGGCCAAGGCGCACGACGCGCTTGCGCTGGATTTCGGCGGCGTCGCCAAGGGCTTTGGCGTCGATGCGGCGGCGCGCGCGCTGGCGGCGCAGGGGTTCGAGAACTTCATGGTCGAGGCGGGCGGCGAGGTGCGCGCCCTGGGGCTGAACGCCGAGGGGCGCCCCTGGGTCATCGGCATCGAGCAGCCCGACGCCTGGCCGCAGCGCGCGCGGCTGGCGCTGCCGGTCAGCGCAGGGGCGGTCGCGACCTCGGGCGACTATCGCAACGTGATCAAGCATGACGGGCGGCGGTATACGCACGAGATCGACCCGCGCACCGGCGCGCCGATCGCGCGGGGGCTGGCCTCGGTGACGGTGGCGGCCGACGAGGCGATACACGCCGACGCGCTGGCCACGGCGCTGATCGTGCTGGGGGCCGACAAGGGCCGCGCGCTGGCCGAGAGCGCAGGGATTGCGGCGCTGTTCATCATCCGCGACGCCGCCGGGGCGCTGCACGATGCGCCCACCACCGCCTTCGCCGCGCTGGGCGCGCGGTCGGCGGCCTGACCGGGCGCGGCGGCGATGACGACCCTTGCGGCGGTGTTCGGACTGGTGGCGGTCGCTTTCGTCGCGGCGATCGCGATGATGGCGATCGGCGTGATGCTGCGCCGCCCCTGCCTGCGCGGCTCCTGCGGCGGACCGGCGATCCACGGGCCGGAGGGCGTGAAAATCTCCTGCGCGACCTGCCCCAACCGCCGCCGCAAGACGGTCTGACGCGCCTTTCAGGCGCTCGGCGGGCCGACCAGCAGACGTTCCGGCATGATCGCCCCATCCGGATCGGCGAAAGCGGAGGCCGAACCGAGCGTGGTC
Source organism: uncultured Rhodobacterales bacterium (assembly GCA_964584215.1). GTDB lineage: Bacteria > Pseudomonadota > Alphaproteobacteria > Rhodobacterales > Rhodobacteraceae > Rubrimonas. The sequence continues at coordinate 16,078 of CAZOZE010000078.1, read as the reverse complement.
TGCGCGATCTCGGTCAGCGCGTCGTGCGTGAAGAACGCCTGATGACCGGTGATCAGCACGTTGGGAAAGCTCAGCAACCGCCCGAACGTGTCGTCCTGCAGGATCTCGTTCGAGCGGTCGTGGAAGAACAGCGTCTCCTCCTGCTCATAGACGTCGAGGCCGAGATAGCCCAGCCGCCCCGACTTGAGCGCGTCGATCGCCGCCTGCGCGTCGAGCAGCGCGCCGCGCCCGGTGTTGATCAGCATCACGCCATGCTTGCAGCGCCCCAGGCTTCCGGCGTTGACAAGGTGATATGTCTGCGGCGTCAGCGGGCAGTGCAGGGTGATCACGTCGGACTCGGCGAACAGATGGTCGAGCGGCGCATAGGTCATGCCCAGCGCCAGACAATCGGGGTTTTCGCGCAAGTCGTAGCCGATCAGCCGCACGCCGAACCCCGACAGCGCGGCCGCGACGCGATAACCGATCTGCCCGGTGCCGACCACGCCCACCGTGCGCCCGTGCAGATCGAACCCCATCAGCCCGTTCAACTCGAAATTACCCTCGCGCACACGGTTATAGGCGCGGTGGATGCGGCGATTGAGCGCGAGGATCAGCCCCACGGTATGCTCGGCCACGGCAAAAGGCGAATAGGCCGGAACCCGCGCGACCGTCAGCCCCAGCGCCTTCGCTGCGTCGAGATCGACGTTGTTGAACCCGGCGCAGCGCAGCGCGATCAGCCGGGCGCCGCTGTCGGCCAGTCCGGCCAGCACCCCGGCGTCGAGAACGTCGTGGACGAAGGGGCAGACCGCCTCGAAACCCTCGGCCAGCGGGCGGGTGTCCGGCCCCAGCCGCGCCTCGTGAAACGTCAGCGCATGGCCGAAACCGGCGTTGACGGCGGTAAAGGTCTCGCGGTCGTAGGGCTTGACGCTGAACAGGGCGATTTCCATGGCGCATCCTTTCGGGGTGTCTCGATGGATCGGCGGCGGTCAGCCATGCGTCGGCGCCGACGCGACCGCCTGCTCGGCGCGGCGGCGCATCTCGTAGGTCATGCGGCGGAACAGCACCAGATGCGCAGGCTCCATGGCGCGCCAGTAGAGCAGACCCGCCAGCCCCTGCGGTTTCCAGTAGGCGGTCGCGGTCAGCCGCGCGCCGCCGTGCACCGGCGCGATTTCGAACTCCAGCACGCCGTGGCCGGGCGCCTTCATGCCGAACTCCAGCGCCAGGCGCCGCGGCGCGTCGGCGACCAGGACGCGCCAGCTGTCGATCACGTCGCCCGCCGCGACCGCCGCGCCGCGCCCGCCCTGCCGCCGCCGTCCCGGCCCGCCGATGGCCGCGTCCATCCACTCGCGCAGCGCCCAGAGCGTATCAAGCGCGTAGTAGCGATGCTCGCCGCCGATGGCGCCGACGACCTCCCACAGCGCGTGCTCGGGCGCGCGGGTCAGCGCCGAGCCGCCTGCACGATAGGGATAGTCGCGATAGGCGTGGACGCTGTTGTGGTCTGGCGCGGGCGATGCCGTCATGAAGCGCTCCTGAACCGTGCTGCGAAGGCCGGGCTTGACCCCGACGCCGCGCGCCCGATGATCAGGCGGCGGAGGCGGCGGACAAGCGCGTGCGCGGCGGTGAAAGGGAATATGCGACAGTGAAACCGCAGAACGTCGCCATCACCGGCGCGACGGGGATGATCGGGACCGCGCTGACGGCGGCGCTGCGCGCCGAGGGGCGCGGCGTGACCGCGCTGACCCGCGACGCGGGGCTGGCGCGGCGCGTGCTGCCCGGCGCCGGATCGCCCGATCTGCGCGTCGCGGCCTACGATCCGCTTGGCGGCGACGCGCTGCGCGCGGGAGTGGAGGGCTGCGACGCGGTGGTGCATCTGGCGGGCGAGCCGATCGTCGGGCGCTGGACGCCCGACACCCGCCGCGCCATCGGCCAGAGCCGCGCCGACGGCACAAGGCGGCTGGTCGCGGCGATCGCGGCGGCGCGCGATCGGCCAAGGGTGCTCGTCAGCGCCTCCGCCGCGCGCTTCTACGGCGTCAGCGACACCGCGATCTTCGACGAGGACAGCCCCCCCGGCCCGGCGTGGGATTTTCTCGCCACCGTCTGCCGGGCGTGGGAGCGCGAGGCGCTGGCCGCCGAGGCGCTGGGGGTGCGGGTGGTGATCCTGCGCTTCGGCGTGGTGCTGGGGCTGACGCGGCGGATGCGCGAGGTGCTGCCCAGCGTGCGCCGCTTCATCGGCGGCAGGGTCGGGTCGGGCCGACAATGGCTGTCGTGGCTGCACCTGAGCGACGCGGTGGCGGTGATCGAACGCGCGCTGGACGACGAGACGATGCGCGGCCCCTACAACGCCACCGCGCCGACCCCGGTTCCGATGGCGCAGTTCACCGCCGCGCTGGGCCGGGCGGCGGGCGGCGTGATCCCTGTCCCGGTGCCCACAGGGATCATCCAGCGCTATATGGGCGATGGCGCGACGGTTATCCTCGACGGCCAGCGCGCGCTGCCGAAGCGGCTGATCGCGGCGGGGCATCAGTTTCTCGAACCCGACATCGCGCGCGCGGCGGCCAGAGTGCTCGCCTGATCCGCCGCCGCGCGCCGCGCGACAGCGCGGACCATGGCGCCCAGCGCCAGCGCGCGCAGCGGCCACAGCACGAACCAGTAGAGCAGCCCCACCGCGCCCGCCGGGTGCCAGTGCAGCGTCGCATCCAGCCGGGTCGCGCCCTGCGGCAGCGGCGCCAGCGCGATCTCCAGCCCGCCGGCGCCGGGCCCGCGCAGGGTGGAGACCAGCGTCAGCCGGGCGCCGGGCGCCGCCGCCAGCACCCGCCAGCCGTCGAAGCGCAGCCCCGGCGCGAGGGGCCGGTCATCCCGGCGCGGCGCGGCGCCGCCGCCCAGCCTTCGCTCCAGCCAGAAACGCGCGCGCCACAGCGGCGCCAGCGCGAAATAGCCCGCCTCCGGCCCGCCGATCATGGCGACCGTCGGCCAGACCGCTTCTGGCGGCGCGGCGATGTCGGCGCTGCGCGTCAGGCTCTTGCCGTAGAAGCTCACGTCATGGCGGCGCCCGCGCAGGTCGAAGGCGCCCTCGCGCCAGCGGTCGGTGGCCAGCATCGCGCGCTCCTGCTCGAACACGCGGGTCACGGCGGTTTCAAAATCGGTTCCGGGCGGCGGCATGATCGCGCGCAGGGTCGCGTCGTCGGCGGAGAGGTCGTAGCGCAGGCCGGTGATCAGCGCCCGCGCCACGTTGACCGGCGTCGCGCTGATCAGCGCCAGCCACCAGCTCGACAACTCCGGCGTCAGCAGCGGCACGGGGATGATGATCGGCGCGCGCCGCCCCATCAGCCGCGCCAGCGCGCGCATCATCTGTTCATAGCTCATGCGCGCCGGCCCGCCGACCTCGAACACCTGGCCGCCCGCCTGCGGCGCCTGCGCCAGCGCGATCATCGTCGCCAGCAGGTCGTCGAGCGCCACCGGCGGCGACTTCGCGCGCACCCAGCGCGGCGTGACCATCGCGGGCAGGTGCGCCACCAGATCGCGCATCACCTCGAACGCCGCCGAACCGGCCCCGATCACGATGCCCGCCCGGATCTCGACCACCTCGACCGGCCCTTCGCCCAAGATGGCGCCGGTCTCGATGCGCGAGGCGAGATGCGGCGTGTCGGGGTCATGCGGCGAGAGACCGCCCAGATAGACGATCCGCCGCACCCCCGCTTCGCCCGCCGCGCGCGCCAGATTGGCCGCCGCCGCGCGGTCGCGGGCGGGAAAGTCGCCGCCCGCCGCCATCGCGTGCACCAGATAATAGACGGTGTCCTGCCCGGTCAGCGCCGCGCGCAAGCTGTCAGGGTCGAGCGCGTCGGCGGCGCGGATCGTCACGCCGTCCCAGCCCTCCGCCGCCATCGCCGCCGTGCGCCGCGCCGCCGCCGTGACCGCGAAACCCATGGTGGCGAGGCGCGGCGTCAGGTGGCGGCCGATATACCCGCTGGCGCCCAGAACCAGAACCCGCTCAGCCATCCGCCGTTCTCCCTGCGTCGCCGCCTCGCGAGGATACGCGACCGGCCCGCCGCATGCGAGCGATCTCAGGCCTGCGCGCGCTCCGCCGCGCCCAGCGTCGCGTCGGTCGCGGCGGCGACGGCGCGCGACAGAGCGACAAGGCTGCGGTAGAAGTCGCTGTCGCCGACGCCCTTCTCCATCGCTGCGACCAGCAGCGGAAGCCACCGTCCCAGATGTCCGCGCCAGAACCGCGCGCGCCTTTCGCGCCAGACCGGATCGCCCAGGGTCGCCTCCCGGAACGCCAGATAATACATGAACTCGAGCGCATGAGTGATGTGATCGGGCGGTTCGGCCTGCGCGCCGGTCATGGCGAGCCCGGCTTCGGCGTAGGCTTCGGCGGCGGCGTTGGCCACCGGGCCCATCAGCCGCTGCTCGGGGTCGAGGTAGAAGCTCGCCCAGGGCGGCGCCGCCACGGCGAAGGGACCGACGAACAACGCCGCATGGGCGCGCGCCGGCACCAGCGGATCGGCGCATTCCTCCACCGCCGCCGCACAGGCTTCGGCGGCGCGCGCAGCCTCGGCGCTCAGGTCGCTAAACGCCGCGCGCAGCAGTTCCGGCAGATCCTGCGGCCAGCTGGAGGGCGGCGAGAAGGCGCGCGTCAGGGCGAACCAGAGATTCGCTTCGCGCGTGGCGTCGATCACCGGCTCGGCCGCGGCGGGCTGGGGCTGGCTCATCATGGGCATGGCTCCTGCAAGGGGCGCGCGCGTCGCGGTGACGGGATAGAGAGGGTCGAAGCGAAAGGGCGGGGCGGCCGTCAGCCGCCCCGCCCGAAGCGTCTGCGTCCGCGATCAGCTGTTGAAGTCGCGGATATAGAACACATGCGGCTGCGTGCCCTGATCGCGCTGCAACACGCGCGGCGCATGGGCGGCGAGCGCCTGGCTCGGCTTGCTCTCGGGGTCGTTGATGTCGCCGAAGATGCGCGCGTCGGCCGGGCAGGCCACCACGCAGGCGGGATCCTCGCCCACCGCCAGCCGGTGGTCGCAGAAGGTGCACTTCTCCACCACGCCGCGCGGCCGGATGCCGGCGTAGGTCGTCGCGCGCGCCGGGTTGTAGTAGGGGATCGGCGCGCCCGCAGCCTCCGCGATCTCCAGTCCGCTCGACGTGCCGCCGGGGATCGCGGCCTCTTCAGGCTGCGTGAAGTTGTCGTGCGGTTCGTGCTTGTTGAACCAGATCACCCCGTAAGGGCACGAAAGCTGGCACAGCCTGCACCCGATGCACTTGTCGGGATTGTGCAGCGTCAGCCCGTCCTCGTTCTTGTACATCGCCGTCGTGGGGCAATTCTGCACGCAGGGCGCGTTGTCGCAGTGATTGCAGAGCGTCGGGATGTAGCGAAACTTGGTGTTCGGGAAAGTTCCGCTGGTCTCGGTGATATGGTTGGACCAGCTGAACTCGACCGGCACGTTGTTTTCGCTCTTGCAGGCGATGTCGCAGGCGGCGCACCCCACGCATTTGTGGAGGTCGATCACCATGGCGTAGCGTTTGGCGGACATGTCTTTTCACTCCATCCGATGGGGGCGTCAGGCCCGCTCGACCTTGACCCGGGTCGCGCCCCCATGGCGCGCCGTCGATCCGCTGAGGCGCTCGAACTCGGCCTCGTGCAGCTCGTTGTTGTTGCCGCCGCGAGGCATCCTCTGGGCGAAGTTGGCCGCCGCCACCCGGCCATAGGCCCAGTGGCCCTGACCGTAGCACTTGGCCACCGTGCCGGGCCGCACCCCCTCCCACAGCTTGAGCCGGACGGTGATCGCGCCGTTGGTCGACGTGACCCTGACCATCTCGCCGTTGGCCAGACCCAGCTTCGCGCCATCGACGGGGTTCATCTTGAGCACGTCGTCCCAGTTCTCGTCGCCCGGATCGGCGTCCTTGTGCGCCTGATACCAGGTGCAGTTGGCCGACCGGCCCTCGCGGTTTAGGCGCGAGCGGTGCTCGAAGAAGATCAGCGGGAACTCGGCCGCGTCGCCGTGGCGCACCGCCGGCTCGAAGTGCGGCACGAACGCCAGTTCGCCACGCGCCTCGTAATTGGTCGCCTCCATCACCGCGTCCACCGAGACATTGTGCCGCTCGGCATGGCCGGTCAGCGCCTTCTTCAGCGTCTCGCTGTAGAACTCGATCTTCTTGGTCTCGGTCTTGAAGGCGCCAAGCCGCTGGTCATAGGCGTAGCGGTGCGCGTTCCAGACGCCCTTTTCCTTGAAGTCGGCCCAACCCTCCAGCTTGTCGCCGTATTTGCCGTATTTTTCGTGCGTGCTGTCCCAGCAGCCGCGCGTCAGCATCTTCAGCGCGTATTCGGTGAATTCGACGGCGTTGGCGGGGTGGGCCCCGGTCTCCGGATCGGCGAACGCCTCGGTGTAGTAGCGATAGAGGTTGTCAAAACCCCGGTCGCGCAGTTTCTCCGCCAGCATCCACGTGACTTCGCTCTCGTCCATCTTGGCGTCCACGATCGGCTCGATGACACGCTGGTTGAGCGAGATATAGCTGTGCAGGTTCTGCTTGCTCTTGATGAAGCCGCTCTTCTCGAACAGCTGATGCGCCGCCGGCAGCACAACGTCGGCGAACATCGTCATCTCCGAAGCGTTGGTGGTGATGTGGACGAAGAACGGCAATGCCGACAGCGCCTGCTCCCAGCGCTGCGCGCCGGAGCAGGAGAAGGTGAAGTTGCACCAGTAGCCGATCGCCATCTTGATCTCGTTGGGCGACTTGGCCAGCATCCCGTCGGCGGCGGCGTTGGTCACCACGCCCCCGCCGCTCTTGCCCTTGTTGAGCGCAGGAAATGCGAGCGTGCCGCGCTGGTCGATCTTGGGCAGCTTGGACTTCTTCGCCGCGACCTCATCCATGTAGGGCTTCATGTCCGGCACATGGTCGGCCGGATCCTTGCCCTTGGCGACCACGCCGCCGATCGAGTCGAACGAGCCGACCAGCCCGTTCAGCGCGTGGGCCGCCATGCCGGAGTAGCCGCCGCGCGCCTGCATCGACGCCCCCGGCGAGACCCAGCTGATCGCGCGCGGCGCCGCCGCCGCGAAGCCCAGCGCCACGCGCCGGATCTGCTCGGCCGGAATGCCGGTGCGCTCGGCGGCCCATTCCGGCGTGCGGTCCTTCAACTCAAGGTTCCACCACTTCACGATGCCGTAGGTCTGGTTTTCGTTGAACACCGGAACCATGGCCGGCGCGGCGTCGGTGGCGGTCTCGCCGTCCGCAGGCGCCTGAGCGATCTGCTCGGGCACCATCGCACCGGCGACGAAGCGGTTCTGGCCGTCGGCGAAATCGCCGACGAACGCCTTGTTCCAGACGCCTTCGGTGAGGATCACATGCGCCATCGCCACCGCCAGCGCGCCGTCTTCGCCCGGGATGACCGGCAGCCACTCGTTCGCCTTGGCCGCCGTCGCCGACAGCCGGGGATCGACCACCGCCACCGTCGCCTGGTCGCGCATCGCGCCCCAGAAGTTGATCGCGTGCGGCACCTGGCGGTTGGAGCTGACCGGATCGGCGCCCCAGCTCAGGATATAGCGCGTGTGCTCGATGTCGTAGTCGCGATAGTCCCACAGACCTTCGACATAATAGGAACTGAATTTCTCCGCCTCGGCGCAGATCGCGGAATGGCTGATGGCGTGCGGGCTGCCGATGATCTTGGGCACGGCGCCGTAGAGAAGGTCGCGCATGTAGGTGTAGCGGCCCCGGAACAGCGCGAATTTCTCGGTCTCGTCGTTGTTGCGCAGCTCCATGATCTTGTCGGCGACCATGTCCATCGCCTCGTCCCATGAGATCGGCACGAAGCCGGGATCCTGGTCGCGGCCCTTCCGGGGGTTGGTGCGCTTCATCGGCTGGCGCACCCGGTCGGGGTCATAGACCTGTTGCAGCGCCAGATGCGGGCGCGGGCAGATCTTGCCGTGGTTGGCCTTGGCGTTGGGGTTGCCGCGCAGATGGATCGCGCGGCCGTCCACCACCTTCACCTGCACCGCGCACCAGCTGGTGCAGCCCTGGCAGGTGGTGGATTTCCACTCGCCGATCGAGGTCTGCGGGCCGGTCTGGGCCTTGGCGGCCTCGGCGAAGAAGCTGAGCGCAGGGCCGCCCGCCGCCCCCGCCGCCAGCCCTGCGCCTTGCAGAAAGCCGCGCCGGGTGGGTGTCCAGGCCATGTCGGTTTTCGGGGTTTTCGTATGAATGGTCATGACTTGGGCATCCTCAGGAAAGGGTGGCGAGGGAGGCGGCCTGCGGGGCGATCTGCGCGCCCAGCACCACCGAATAGCGGATCGCGTAGCCGCCGATCACCAGCAGCAGGCAGGCCAGCGCCAGCGCGGCGACCGGCGGCTTGCCGGAATCGCGCGCCTGAAGCGCGGCCCAGCCGCCCAGCAGCAGCGGCAGGATCAGGCCGAGCGCGACACCGACGCCGCCGAGCAGCATCCCGTACTCGCCGAGCAGCGCCGACAGCGCCTCCCGCGCGCGGACCGGGCCGAAGCGCAGGTCGATCCACCACGCCAGCAGCGTGACCAGCAGCAGCGCGGCGGCGCCCATCATCACGCCGCCGAGCGGGCGCAGCCCCATGAAGAACCCTGCCTGATCGCCCTCCTCAAAGCCCTCGCCCGCCACCGCGCGGCGCAGCATGTGAAACAGCAGCGCGACCGAGGCGCCGGTCAGCACGAACAGCAGCACCGAGGCGATCACCATCGGGCCGGTCGCCCACACCGCGTGTGAGGTGATCGTGGCCAGCAGCGCGCCGTGGTAGATGCCGATGATCGCCGCAAACGGCACGGCGACGATGCTCACCAGCCCCGCCGACACCGCCGGGACCAGTTCGACATCGGGAAACAGCAGCCGGAAGGCGAAGATCGCCGACAGCGCCACGAAAGCGCCCTGGATCATCGCGCCCCACCACATCACCGAGGTCGAGGCGATGTTGAGGCCCATCTGGTAGGCGTGCGCCTTGTAGCCCAGCTTCCAGAACAGCAGCGACAGCCCCATCGCCACCGCGATCGGCGCGATCACCGAAGCGGTTTGCGCCAGCGCGCGATAGCGCGGCGCGCCGAAGCGCCACAGGGCGAAGGCGAGCAGGAAGGCGCCGACCCCGACGCCGCCGAGAAACAGGTCGGTGGCCACACGCCAGTCCCATATCTCTCCGATTTGCGTATTGTAGAAGATCGTCGGCTCCATCGCCCCCTCCATCGCGCGGTTACATCTCGCAGCGCGAAGCAGGCGAGCGTCGCGCATCCCGGAATCATGGATACAGGCGCCGCGTCCGGTTCACTTTGATGCAGGTCAACTTGAGGGTGGCTATCGGGCTATCCCGGGGTCGGGACGGTGAGACTTTGGTCTCAGAGCCGCTGGCCGGTTCCGAGATGGCGACATTCGGGGCACTTGCGCATCTGCGCCAGCATCGGCGCATCGGCGCCGCCCGCCGTCGCCTTGCGCAGCATCGCATCGCGCAGCGGCTGCGGCATGAAGGCGGTCCCGCAGGCGTCGCAGGCGGCCAGCGGCGCGGCGTTGAGACTGCGCCAGCCGGCGCGGACCGCCGCCGGGGCCAGCCGCGGCGCCAGCGTGATCGCCTGTTCCGGACACATCCGGGCGCACAGCCCGCACTGCACGCAATTCGCCTCGACGAACTCGATCCGCGCGGTGTCGTCCTCGGCGTAGCGGATCGCCGCCGTGGGGCAGGAGCGCGCGCAGACCGAACACAGCGTGCAGGCCGAGGGATCGATCTCGATGGCGCCCACCGGCGCGCCCTGCGGCAAGGGCGCAGGCTCGAAGCCGCCCTCCGGCTCCAGCCGCGCCAGCGCCGCGTTCAGGAAGTCGCGCTTGCGCGCGGTGGGCGGCGGCGTGATCGGCGCGGCGTCGCGCGCGGCGGACGCCGGGTAAGCATCCGCGCCGGCCATTCGCACCGTTCCCGCGCCCAGGCCCAGCGCCGCCGTCATCGCCTGCGCCATCGCCAGCCGCCCGGCCAGCAGCGCCTGCGTCTGCGGCGGGGCGTCGGGCTCGGGGTCCAGCGTCACCGACTGCGCCCCGGCGGCCAGCGCCGCCAGCCACAGCTCCTCGCCAAAGGTCGCCAGCGCCGGCACCGCCAGCGCGCCGTCGCCGCCGTTCGCCGACACCGCCAGCGCCCCGCCCTCTTGCGCCAGGGCCGCGTGGGTCGCGTCGAGCAGCGCGGCGCGATCGGGCGCGGTCACGCTCAGCGCGCCGGTCGGGCAGGCCAGCGCGCAGGCGGCGCAGCCCTGGCACAGCCACGGCTCGACATGGATCACCGTCCCCTCGGAGCGGATCGCCTCGGCGCCACAGACATCGAGGCAGCGGGCGCAGCCGGTCTGGCCCTGACGCTCATGCGCGCAGATCTCGGGCGTGTAGGTGAAATACTTCGGCTTGCGAAACGCGCCGACAAGGCCGCGCGCGGTCTCGACAGCCGCATCGGTCGCCGCCGCGCCGACCGGCGCGAAATAGCCCGGCGGAAGAACCGCGCGGTCGATCAGCGGCGCCGCCGACAGGTCGATCACCACGTCGGCGCGCACCTCTCCGGCGCCCTCGACCGCGATGCGGAACACGCCCAGCCAGCCGCTGACCGCCGTCGCCCGACCCGGATGCGCGGTCACGCCCGCCGTCACGCCCGCCGTCACGCCCGCCGCCTCACCCTCTGCGACGCGCGCGCCGGGCGCGATCAGAATCACCGCGCGCTGCGGCGCCAGCCGCGCCGCCAGCGGCGCACCGCCCGCGCCGATCACCGCCACCACGCCGTCGGAGAGATAAGACACCGTCCCGGCGCCCACCGCCTCGTCGGGCGCCACGGGCGTCAGCGCCATCCTGCAGCCGGTCATCGGGCGTCCTTCGGTCTGGGGAATGCGCGCGCTCAGGCGGCGCGCGAGGCGATCTTCTCGGTCAGCACCGCATAGAGCGCCGAGGCGTCGTTGCAGGAGCGCAGCTTGGCGCACACCGCAGGGTCGCGCAGCGCCCGCGACACCCGCGCCAGGGCGCGCAGGTGATCGGCGCCGGCGTCCTCGGGCGCCAGCAGCGTGAACACCAGATCCACCGGCTGATCGTCCACGGCGTCGAAGTCGATCGGCTTCTCAAGACGCATGAAAAGGCCGCGAATCGCCTCGACCCCCGCCAGCCTTGCATGCGGCGCCGCAACGCCCCTGCCCATGCCGGTGCCGCCCAGCCGCTCACGCTCCAGGAGCGCCTCGAACACGGCGCGCGCCTCCAGCCCATAGACCTCGGCGGCGCGGGCCGCGATCTCCTGAAACAGCTGCTTTTTCGACGTGGCGCGCAGATTGCACACAGCCGCGTCCGTCCTCAGGATGTCCCGGATTTCCATCGATCCCTCCCGCAGGCGGTCAGTGAGTGTTGGCGGAGAGTATCTCGGGGTCAACCCAGCCGATATTCCCGTCGTCGCGGCGGAACACGACGTTCAGCCCGCCATGGCGCTCATTGCGAAAGATCAGGAATGGCGCCTGCGCCAGCTCCATCTGCATCACCGCCTCGCCCGCCGAGATCTTCTGGATGTCCATGGTCATCTCGGCGACGATCACCGGGTCGAGCGTGTCGGGCTCGGACGCCTCGTCGTCGTGGCCGGCGCCCGAGATCACATAGGCCGCCGCCGCCGTCGCCTCGATCGGCTCGCGCCGCTCGGCGTGGTGGTCCTTCAGGCGGCGCTTGTAGCGGCGAAGCTGCTTCTCGAGCTTTTCGAGACAGGCGTCGAACGCGGCGTAGATCTCGTGCGCCCCGCCTGCGGCCTGCGTCATGATCCCGGTCGGCAGGTGGATCTTCGCGTCGCACTTGAACGCGGCGCCGTCGCGCGAAAACGTGATCTGCCCGTTGACCGCGCGCTCGGCGTATTTGCCGATCGCGTCCTTGATCCGGGTCTCGACATGGAGCCGCAGCGCGTCGCCAATGTCGATCTGCTTGCCGTTGATCTGAATCTGCATCTGTCATCCTGCTGCGGAGAGCCGGGGGTCGCGCCGCATGCCGCTCGTCACGCCGCCCCTCCGGCGGTGGCGGACCGTAGTTTCGTCTCAATTCCAAGTCAACGAAACCCTAAACTGCGGCGCGCGCGCGGCGACGGCGCGCCACCGATGACGGAATATTGAGCGCCTCGCGATACTTGGCCGCAGTGCGCCGCGCGATGTCGATCCCCTCGGCCTTTAGCGCGCGCGTCAGATCGTCGTCGGACAGCGGCTTGCCCGGCGTCTCGGCGTCGATCAGCGCGCGGATTCGCGCCCGGACCGCCTGCGCCGAATGCGCCGCGTCGCCGTCGCCGATCGCGGTGGTGAAGAAGAACTTCAGCTCAAGCAGGCCGCGCGGCGTGGCCATGAACTTATTCGCCGTCACCCGGCTGACGGTGGATTCGTGCACGCCCACGGCCTCGGCCACCGCCTTCAGCGTCATCGGCTTCAGCCCCGCGACGCCTGCGGCGAAAAAGCCCGCCTGCGCGCGCACGATCTCGGCGGCGACGCTGACGATGGTGCGCGCGCGCTGATCGAGGCTTTTCTTCAGCCAGCTGGCGCTCTGCGCGCACTGCCCAAGGTAGAGCCGGGTCGCATGATCGCCGCCGCCGTCCACCCGCGCGGCGTAACTGTGGTCGATCAGCAGGCGCGGCGCGGCGTCGGGGTTCATCGTCACCCGCCAGCCGCCCGCGCCGTCGGCGCTGACCAGCACATCGGGGATCACCGGCTCGGCGAGGGCGCCGCCGAACGCCATCCCCGGCCTTGGGTCGAGCGCGCGCAGCTCCGCCAGCATGTCGCCGAGGTCGTCGCAGTCCACGCCGCAGCGCGCCGCCATCTTCGCCGCCGGAGTGGTGGGCAGGTCGGCGAGATTGTCGAGCAGCGCGCGCATCGCGGGGTCGAGCCGGTCGCGCTCGGCCAGTTGCAGCGCCAGACATTCGGCCAGATCGCGCGCGCCCACCCCGGTCGGCTCACAGGCGCGGATCGCGGCGGCGGCGGCCTCCACAGTTTCAGGCGCCGCGCCCAGCCGCGCCGCCGCCGCGGCCGGATCGACCCGCAGATACCCCGCCTCATCGAGCTCGCAGGCCAGCGCGTCGGCCACGACGCGCACCGGCGCCGCCAGCCGCGCGAGCGCAAGCTGACCGATCACATGCGCCGCCAGCGTGACGGGCGCGGCCAGCGGCGCATCATGGTCGAACGCCTCGAAATCGGCGCGCCCGCCCGCGCCGCCGCGCAGCGAGGGCGGCGCGTCGGCGGCCTCGTAGAGATTGTCGCGCCCGGTGTCGAACTGCGCCTCGCCCGCCGCCAGATCGGCGCGGCGGATGTCGGCGTCCACCGCCAGCCGCTCGCCCGCCACCGGCTCGGGGCGCGCGCTCGCCTGCACGCCGTCGGCGATCTCGATCAGCGGGTTGCGCTCCACCTCGGACGCGAGAAAAGCGCCCAGTTCGACCGTGGACATCTGCAGCATCTGGATCGCCTGCCGCAGCTGCGGCGTCATCACCAGCGACTGCGTCTGCCGAAGATGCAGGCTCTGACGCATGGTCACCGGCGCGCCGCCCGCGCCGGCGCGCCGTCAGATCCGAAAGCGCTCGCCCAGATACACCCGCCGCACATTGACGTCCTCCACCACCGCATCCGGCGCGCCGCTCATCAGGATCCGACCGTCATGCAAGATATAGGCCCGATCGATGATCTGGAGAGTTTCCCGCACGTTGTGGTCAGTGATCAAGACCCCGATGCCGCGATCCTTCAAATGCGCGACAAGTTCCCGGATGTCGCCCACCGCGATCGGATCGACGCCCGCGAACGGCTCGTCGAGCAGCACATACGCCGGGTCGCCCGCCAGACAGCGCGCGATCTCGACGCGGCGGCGTTCACCGCCGGACAGCGCCACGGCGGGGGTGCGGTGCAGGTGGGATATCGAGAACTCCGCCAGCAGCGCCTCCAGCCGGTGCTCGCGGGTCTGGCGGTCGGGCACGGCGATCTCCAGCGCGGCGAGGATGTTGTCCTCGACGCTGAGGCCGCGAAAGATAGACGCCTCCTGCGGCAGATAGCCCACGCCGAGACGCGCGCGGCGATACATCGGCAGGGCGGTCACGTCGCGCCCGTCGATCAGGATCGCGCCGCTGTCGGCGGGCGCCAGCCCGGTGATCATGTAGAAGCAGGTGGTCTTGCCGGCGCCGTTCGGGCCCAGCAGCCCGACCACCTCACCCCGGCGCAGGTCGAGGTCCACGTCGCGCACCACCGGGCGGCGGCGATAGGCCTTGCCGAGGCCGCGCACGCAAAGCCCTGTCGCGGCGGGCGCGCCGGTCATGGGCGCGCCTTCACTTGTTCTGGCGCGAAGCGGGGTTGAACACCGATTGCACGCGCCCGCCCTCCACGCGCCCCTGACCGCTGGTGAGATCGACCACCAGCCGCTCGCCGCGGATCGCGTTCTCGCCCTGCGCCAGCACCACGCCGCCGCCCATGGTGATCATGCCGGTGGAGACCTGGTATTCCGCCCATTTTCCGCGCGCCGATTCGGCGCCCGAGGTCAGGAACACGTCGCCTTCGGCGCGCAGCCGGTCGATGTCGCCGCCGCCGTCCTCAGCCTGCGCATACCACACGTTCAGCGTGTCGGCGGTCAGCCGCAGCGCGCCCTGCCCGGCCACGACCGCGCCGCTGAAGATCGCGCGGCTCTCGGCCTGGCGCACCTCCAGCGCGTCGGCGGTGATCTCGATGGGCTGCGTGCTGTCGTGCTTGAAGCCGCCGAACGGGTCGCCCTTCTGCTGCGCAAGGGCCGTCCCCGCCAGCGCCAGCGCCATCAGCGCCGCGCCGGCCATGCGCAAGATGTCCATGCCCCGCCCCTATCTTGCGCGGGCGGGATCGATGCGCACCCGCACGCGGTCTTCGAACCAGACGACGAACGCCCCGTCGCGGCGCGCGGCGCGCATCGCGCCGGCGGCAATGTCGCCCGCCGGGCCGGAAACTGCAACAGGCCCCTGCGCCGCGAGCGTCTCGGCCTTGATGTCGATGTCGGCGCGCGGCGCGGTGAGCCGCCAGCCGTCGGAGGTCGCGCCCGCGACGCCGCCCTCAAGCCGCATCGTGCTGAGTTTTGGGCGGATTTCGCCGCCTTCGGCGGTCAGCGTCGCGCGGCGGTGCGGGTCGATCTCGATCTCGCCGCGCACCGGGCCAAGGCCGACGCGGTCGGGGTCCGGCCCGTCGGGCAGCGCCCAGTCGGCGGTGACCGCGAAGGGCTGGCCGTCCCGGGTGACGCCGGTGAAGCGCGGCTCGGACAGCCGCAACCCCTCCGTCACATCGAAGTCGATCGCCGAGACGCCGACGCCGCGCCCCAGATCGCTGCGCGACGCGAGAAACAGCGCCGCGACAAGGCCGACGGCCGCCAGCGGCAGCGCCACCTTGAGAAACCGGACGATCCCGCTCCGGGCGTCGCCCGCCATGGTCAGACCACGCCGGCGCGCAGGCAGTCGTGGACGTGGATCAGGCCCAGCGGTTTCTGCGGCCCCTCGCCCGGCGACGCGACGAACAGGCAGGTCGCCCGGCGCGCGCCGTTCATCACCGCCAGCGCCTCGGACGCCAGCGCGTCAGGCCCGATGGTCAGCGGATCGTGCGTCGCCACGTCGCCCGCCACCCGGTCGAGCAGCCCGTCCATGTTGCGCCGCAAATCGCCGTCGGAGATCACGCCCACCAGCCGCCCCTCCGCGTCCGCCACGCCCGCCACGCCAAAGCCGCGCGCGGTCATCGCCAGCAGCACATCGCGCATCGGCGCGTCGGGCGCGACCACCGGCATCTCGGCGGGGCCGTGCATCAGGTCGCGCACCTTGACCAGCATCGCACCCAGCTTGCCGCCGGGATGAAAGGTGCGGAACTGCTCGACGCTGAAGCTGCGCCGCTCCATCAGCGCCACCGCCAGCGCATCGCCCAGCGCCAGCGTCATCGTGGTCGAGGTCGTCGGCGCCATGCCCACCGGACAGGCCTCCGCCGCCTGCGGCAGCACCAGCGCCACGTCCGAAGATTGCAACAGCGCGCTGCCGGGGCGGCTGGCCACGCCGATCAGCGGGATCTGGAAGCGGCGGGTATGGGCGACGATGTCGTGCAGCTCCGCCGTCTCGCCGGAGTTGGACAGCACCAGCGCCACGTCGGCGCGCGTCAGCATC
>CAZOZE010000077.1:0-14709 GCA_964584215.1 uncultured Rhodobacterales bacterium | reverse complement strand
CTCAACAACCTGCGCGACCGCGTGACGCTGCGCACCGACGGCGGCCTGCGCACCGGGCGCGACATCGTGATCGCGGCGATGATGGGGGCGGAGGAATACGGCATCGGCACCGCCAGCCTGATCGCCATGGGCTGCATCATGGTGCGCCAGTGCCAGAGCAACACCTGCCCTGTGGGGGTCTGCACCCAGGACCCCGCCCTGCGCGACAAGTTCACCGGCTCGGCCGACAAGGTGGTGAACCTGTTCACCTTCATCGCGCAGGAGATCCGCGAAATCCTCGCCAGCCTCGGCGCGCGCTCGCTGGAGGAGATCATCGGGCGCTCCGACCTGCTGACCCAGGTCAGCCGCGGCGCGGCGCATCTGGACGACCTCGACCTCAACCCGATGCTGGTGCGGGTGGACGAGGGGACGCACGCGGCCTATCCGCTCGACAAGCCGCGCAACCCGGTGCCCGACACGCTCGACGCCCAGATCGTGGCGGACGCGCAGCCGTTCCTGCGCGACAAGGAGAAGATGCAGCTCAGCTATACGGTGCGCAACACCGACCGCACCATCGGCACCCGCGTCTCCAGCCATATCGTGCGCCGCTTCGGGATGCGCGACCACGGGTTGCAGCCCGATCATCTGACGCTGAACCTCACCGGCTCGGCGGGGCAGTCGCTGGGCGCGTTCGGGGCGCCGGGGCTGAAGATCAAGGTGCAGGGCGACGCCAACGACTATGTCGGCAAGGGCCTGTCGGGGGCGATCATCACGGTGCGCCCGCCGCTGGGCAGCCCGCTGACGCCGCATCTGAACACCATCATCGGCAACACGGTGCTGTATGGCGCCACCGGCGGCGCGCTCTACGCCTCCGGCCAGGCGGGCGAGCGGTTCTGCGTGCGCAACTCCGGCGCCGACGTGGTGGTGGAGGGCTGCGGCTCGAACGGCTGCGAATACATGACCGGCGGCGTGGCGGCGATCCTCGGCGCGGTGGGCGACAACTTCGGCGCCGGGATGACCGGGGGCATCGCCTTCGTCTATGACGAGCGCGCTGAGTTCGAGGAGCGGGTGAACCCGGAAAACGTGATCTGGCAAGGACTTGCATCGGCGCACTGGGAGGGCGTGCTCAAGACGATGATCGCGCGCCATGTGGCGGAGACCGACAGCCCGCGCGGCGCGGAGCTGTTGCGCACCTGGGAGGAGGCGCGCGGCCGCTTCGTGCAGGTCTGCCCGAAGGAGATGGTCGGGCGGCTGAGCCATCCGCTGAGCGACGAGGGCGCCGCGCTGCGGGCGTGACGGGCGCGGGCGGCGCCGCCTGCGCGCGCTGCGCCGCCGCGGTCTGACGGTTGCGGCGGCGCAGCGCTCAGGCCGGCCGGTTCAGGAGCTGGCAAAGCCCGTCGAGCTGATCGAGCGTGGCGTAGGCGATGCGCAGGTCGCCACCCTGCCCGCGCGGCGAGATGGTCACCGACAGCCCGAGCGCCGCGCTGAGGTCGGCCTCCAGCGCGCGCGTGTCGGGATCCTTGCCGGGGCTGTGGCGGCGCGGCGCGAGCGACGTTTCGGGATCGCGGCTTTTCGCGAGCCGCTCCGTGTCGCGGACGGAAAGCCCGCGATCGACCACCGTGCGCGCCAGCTGTTCGGCGTTCGGCGCGGTGATCAGCGCGCGCGCGTGTCCGGCGGACAGGCGGCCGTCGCGCGTCATCGCCTGCACCGGCTGCGGCAGGGTGAGCAGGCGCAGCGCGTTGGCGATGTAGCTGCGGCTCTTGCCCATCGCCGTGGCGAGCTTTTCCTGCGTGTGGCCGAAGCGCTCGATGAGCTGCGCGTAACCGGCGGCCTCCTCGATCGGGTTGAGGTCGGCGCGCTGGACGTTCTCCAGAATGCCGATCTCCAGCACCTCGGCGTCATCGAGCGCGCGAATCACGATCGGCACCGTGTGCGCCTGCGCCATCTGCGCCGCGCGCCAGCGCCGTTCGCCCGCCACGATCTGCCATTCGCCCGGGCGCGCAGGATCGGCGCGCACGATCAGCGGCTGGATCACGCCTTTCTCGCGGATCGACGCGGCGAGCGACTCCATCTCCGCCGGATCGAACTGCTTGCGCGGCTGGTCGGGGTTGGGGTGCAGGCGCTCGATCGGCGCATGGCTGTCGGGCTCAGCCTGCGCCTGCCGCTCCGGGCGCACGTCCTCGATCAGGGCGGCCAGTCCGCGCCCCAGCCCTTTCCGCCGTGACCCCTCGCTCATCGCCGCATCCCCCATCACGCCAGCACCTCGACATCCATGTTCCTGCGCAGCACCTCGCCCGCGAGGTGAAGATACGCCTGGCTTCCGGCGCATCCGTGGTCGTAAATCAGCGCCGGGAGTGCGTGCGACGGCGCCTCTGACAACCGGACGTTTCGTGGTATCACCGTCTTGAAAACAATATCGCCAAGCGTTTGCCGAACGTCTTCGGCCACCTGTGCAGAAAGATTGTTGCGGCGATCATACATGGTAAGAACGATGCCCTCAATCTTGAGGGTTTTATTTAGCGATTGCTTGACTTTTTCGATAGTCTTCAAAAGCTGCGACAGGCCTTCAAGGGCGAAAAACTCGCATTGCAGCGGCACCAGCACGGCGTCGGCGGCGACCATGGCGTTGACGGTGAGCAGGTTGAGCGCTGGCGGGCAATCGATCAGGATATAGTCGAACGCCCGCCCCTCGGGCGTTTCGAGCGCCGCCTTGAGGTGATGCGTCCTGTCCGACGCATCAACCAGTTCGAGATCGACGCCGCTCAATTCGACCGATCCGGGCGTGATCGACACCCGCGGCACCGACGTTGCGACCGTGACGCCGCCGAGCGTCGCCTGGCGCATGATCAGATCGTATGTCGAGCGCGCCCGGTCTCGCACCGCCACGCCCAGCCCGGTGGAAGCGTTTCCCTGCGGGTCGAGATCGACGATCAGCACCTTGCGCCCGACCGCCGCAAGCGCCGTGCCGAGGTTGATCGCCGTTGTGGTCTTGCCGACCCCGCCCTTTTGGTTGACCACCGCGAGCGTGCGCGGGTTATGCCCCATCGTCGTGGTGAGTGACACCGCCAAGCCCCTTGAGTTGCAGAATGACGCCGCCGGAACCGGAAATGCTTGGCAATCGCCTCACCGCAATATGCGACGGCAGCCGGGCCTCCGTCAATTCATCATCGACGCCTGCGCCCTTGGAAAACAGCGCGACGCCATCCGCGGTCAGATACGGCGCCGCCAGCGCGACCAATCTGCCGAGGCGCGCGAGCGCGCGGGCGGAGACGACATCGTAGCGATGCGCGGGCGGCTGCTCGATGCGCCGGTTCTCGACGGCGACATCGAGACCCATCGCGCGCGCCGTGCTGGCCAGGAACGCACATTTGCGCGCGTCGCTTTCCACCAGCGTGACACGCGGGCCAGGATCGCTGTCGCGCGCCATGGCGGCGATGACCAGGCCGGGAAAACCGCCCCCGGCGCCGAGGTCAACCCAGCGCCGCGCGCCGGTTGGCGCCAGGGAAAAGAGCTGCGCCGAGTCAAGGATATGTCTGCGCCAGACGTCAGGGAGGGTCTGCTTCGAGACAAGATTGATCGCCGCATTCCAGCGGTTGAGCTCAGCCGCCAGAATCTCGAGCCGCGCCATTGTTTCACGTGAAACAGCACACTGGTCGGCAAGACGACTCCGCGCCTCGTCAGTCATCGCGCAGCCCTTCGGGCGCGCTGCGCCAGCCCGTGCAAAAGCACCAGCGCGGCTGGCGTGACGCCCTCGATCTGCGCAGCGCGCGCGATCGTGTCGGGCCGCACCCGCCCGAGCTTTTCGCGCACCTCATGCGACAGCCCCGAGAGCGTCGCGTAATCCAGGTCCGCTGGCAAAGGCGCCGAGCGCCCGGACTCCAGTTGCGCCTTTTCGCGCGCCTGACGCTCCAGATAGATGGCGTATTTCTCCTCGACCTCCACGAGCCGCTGGATCTCCGCCGGGAAGGCGCCGCGTTCTCGCCCGGCGCGGGCCCGCTCCAGAAGCGCCCGCTTGGCCTCGAACGCCCGGCGCCGCCCGGCGCCGACGCAGCCAAGATCAACGCCGACCGGGGTCAGCCGCTGATCGGCGTTCTCGCTTCGCAGAAACAGGCGCGACTCGGCGCGCGACGTGAACATGCGATACGGCTCGCTGACGCCGCGCATCGTCAGATCGTCGATCATGACGCCGATATAGCTCTGATCGCGGGTGAAGATGCAGGGCGGCCGGCCGAGAGCGCCGAGCGCCGCGTTGATCCCGGCGACGACGCCCTGCGCCGCCGCCTCCTCATAGCCGGTGGTGCCGTTGATCTGTCCGGCCAGATACAAGCCCTCGACATCCCTGACGGCAAGGGTCGCCGTCAGCGCGCGGGGATCGACGTAGTCGTATTCGATGGCGTAGCCGGGCCGCAGGAACGCGACGTTTTCCAGACCCTCCATCTCGCGAATGAACGCTTCCTGGACGCGGACCGGCAGAGATGTCGAGACGCCATTGGGATACACGCTGTGGTCAGCGAGACCCTCGGGCTCCAGAAAGACAAGGTGGCGGTCCTTGTCGGCGAACCGCGTGACCTTGTCTTCTATCGACGGGCAATAGCGCGGCGCGGCGCCGGTGATGGCGCCGCCGAACATCGGCGATTGGTCGAGGTTTTCGCGGATGATCGCGTGGGCCCTTGGGTTGGTCCAGGTTACGCCACAGGCGAGCTGTCGAACCTCTGGCCCCGCCGACAGGAACGACAGCATCACCGGATCGGCGTCGCCGTCCTGCATCCGAAGTCTCGGCCAGTCTATGGTGCGGCCGTCGAGACGCGGCGGTGTGCCGGTCTTGAGCCGCGCCAGCGGCAACCCAAGCCGGACGAGGCGCTGCGCGAGCGCGGTCGCGGCAGGGTCGCCAACCCTGCCCCCCGGGGCCTGATCGCGCCCGGTGTGCATGACGCCGTTGAGAAACGTGCCGGTGGTGAGCACGACGGCGCTGGCCCGGCAAATGACGCCGTTGGCGCAGATGACCCCTGTCACCCGGTCGCGATCGCGAACAAGATCATCGACCGCCGCTTCGATACAGGTGATCGCCGCCATCTCGGCGATGCGCGCCTGAACCGCCGCGCGATACAGCGCGCGATCGCATTGCGCCCGTGGTCCTTGCACTGCGGGGCCGCGCGACCGGTTCAGCAAGCGGAACTGGATGCCGGCCGCGTCGGCGGCGCGGCCCATGACGCCGTCCAGTGCGTCGATCTCGCGAACAAGATGGCCTTTGCCGATGCCGCCGATCGCCGGGTTGCAGGACATTTCGCCGATGCGGTTGCGCGCGTGGGTGATGAGCAGCACGGTCGCGCCCAGTCGCGCCGCGACATGCGCGGCCTCCGTTCCGGCGTGACCGCCGCCGACGACTATGACATCCGCCGCCAAGTTGTGTTTCACGTGAAACATCCTGTGCTGACCGGCATCATTTCCCGATGCAGAGTTGCGAGAATATTTCGCCGAGCACCGCTTCGCAATCGATCCGGCCGATGAGCTGATCCAGCGCCCGGGCGGCCAGCCGGACATCCTCGGCGCACAGCTCCAGCGCGTCGCGATGGGCGACAGCGCGCTCCAGACACGTCAACGCTTCGCGCAGGACCTTGTGATGCCGCGCGCGCACCACGACGTCGGCTTCGGCGGTCATCACGCGCAACCGGCGCGCCACTTCGGCCAGAAGCCGCTCCACACCCTCGCCCTGCAAGGCGGAGATGTTGATCCCCGGGCCTGGCGCCACGTCGCATTTGTTCCACACCAGGATGTCGTCAGGCCCCGGCGCCGGATCTTGGGCGCAATCGGGCGCCCAGACCACGATCCTCAGATCGGCGGCCGCGGCGCGCCGCTGCGCCAGTGCGACCCCGGCGCGCTCGACCGGATCGGTGGTCGCGCGGATGCCGGCGGTGTCGAGAAAGATCACCAGATGGGCCCCGACCGAACAGCGCAGTTCGATCACATCGCGGGTCGTGCCCGGATACGGCGATGTGAGCGCGATGTCGCGACCGCCGAGCAGGTTGACAAGGCTGGATTTTCCGGCGTTGGGCGGGCCGACGATGGCGATTTCGAGCCCGTCCCGGACAAGGTCTCCCGCCGCCGCGCCGCGAAGCGCCTTCGCTATTCCGGCGGCGAGCGCTTCGACGTCCGCCAGCGCATCGGGAACCAGCGCGTCGGGCAGATCCTCGTCGGCGAAATCCATGCTGGCTTCGAGCAGCGCCTGCGCATGGGTCAGCGTCCGCCGCCATGTCTCGACCCGCGCCGACAGCGTTCCTTCCACCAGGCGGACGGCCTGACGGCGCTGCGCTTCGGTCTGCGCCGCCACCAGATCGGCGACGCCCTCAACCTGGGTCAGGTCGAGCCGCTCGTTTTGCAGCGCCCGGCGTGCGAACGCGCCCGGCTCGGCGAGGCGCAGTCCCGGCAGCGCGGTCAGCGCGCGCAAGACCGCCGCAGGCGCGGCGACGCCGCCATGGACATGCAGTTCCGCGTAGGGCTCCCCGGTCGGGCTCGAAGCCTGCGGAAACGCCACCGCCAGCCCCCGGTCGAGGATCTCGCCGCTTTCGGGGTCTCGCAGGGTGCGCAGCCGCATCGTCCGGTCGGCGCTGACCGGGGCCGATGTCAGGGCGCCAACCGCGTGATGCGCGCGCGGACCCGATATGCGGACGACCGCGATGGCGCCGACGCCGGGCGGCGTGCCGAGGGCGAAGATGGTGTCAGCCGACGCCACGCGTCACGTGTTCATCGAATCGAAGAATTCCTTGTTGCTCTTTGTATGCTTGAGCTTGCCAAGTAAAAACTCGATAGCATCGGTTGTCCCCATCGGTGTGAGGATCCGCCGGAGCACATACATCTTGGTCAGATCGCTCTTGGCTATGAGCAATTCTTCCTTGCGGGTGCCAGATTTCAATACGTCTATGGCCGGGAACACGCGCTTGTCGGCCACCTTGCGGTCCAGCACGATTTCGGAGTTGCCGGTTCCCTTGAACTCTTCGAAAATGACTTCATCCATGCGGCTGCCGGTGTCGATCAGCGCAGTGGCGATGATGGTCAGCGAGCCGCCTTCCTCGATGTTGCGCGCCGCGCCAAAGAACCGCTTTGGCCTCTGGAGCGCGTTGGCGTCAACGCCGCCGGTCAGCACCTTGCCGGAACTCGGCACGACGGTGTTGTAGGCGCGCCCCAGACGGGTGATCGAGTCGAGCAGGATCACCACGTCGCGGCCATGTTCGGTCAGGCGCTTGGCCTTCTCGATCACCATTTCGCTCACCGCGACATGGCGGGTGGCGGGTTCGTCGAAAGTCGAGGACACCACCTCGCCCTTCACCGAGCGCTGCATGTCCGTGACTTCCTCCGGCCGCTCGTCGATCAGCAGCACGATCAGATAGCACTCGGGATGATTCTGGGCGATCGAATGCGCGATGTTCTGCAACAGCACCGTCTTGCCGGTGCGCGGCGGCGCGACGATCAGCGCGCGCTGACCCTTGCCCAGCGGCGCCACCAGGTCGATGATCCGCGCGGAGCGATCCTTGTAGGTCGGATCGTCGATCTCCATGTGGAAGCGCTCGTCCGGATAGAGCGGCGTCAGGTTGTCGAAATGAACCTTGTGGCGCGCGGCCTCCGGCGTCTCGAAGTTGATGTCGCTCACCTTCAGCAGCGCGAAATAGCGCTCGCCGTCCTTCGGCGCCCGGATCAGGCCGTTGACGGTGTCGCCGGTGCGCAGCGAGAACCGGCGGATCTGCGACGGCGAAACATAGATGTCGTCGGGCCCGGGCAGGTAGTTGACCTCCGGCGATCTCAGGAAGCCGAATCCGTCCTGCAGCACCTCCAGCACGCCGCCGCCTTCGATTTCGAGATTGCGCTCGGCCAGCTCTTTCAGGATCGCAAACATCATGTCCTGTTTGCGCATCGAGCTGGCGTTCTCGACTTCCAGTTCTTCGGCGAAGTTCAGCAACTCGGTCGGCGATTTCGCCTTGAGCTCCGAGAGCTTCAGATGGGGCGTGTCCATGAGGATTCCGTCGTGATGCTCGGGAGGAGCTGCCAATGCGGGCTTCAGGCGCGCGGCAAGGAAAGGCCTGCCAACAGGCGGCGCCGCGATACTGCGTCTATAGGGACGAAGACGCCGGTTTGTCAAACATCAAAAAGGTCGCGCGATGATCAGAACAACGATCCCGATAAACAGCAGAGTCGGCGCTTCGTTCCAGACACGGTAGAATTTTCCCGAATGTCTGTTCGCATCGCGCGCGAATTCGGTCATCCAGAGTCCAAGCATATAATGCAACGCCGTCATCGCCGCGACCAGCAAAACCTTCAGCCAGAACCATACATCGCCTTGCCAATCCACGATCTCGATCACAAACGTCAAATATAACCCGGTTATCCATGTCGCTATCATCGACGGCTTCATGATGTAATTGAAAAGTTTTCTCTCCATAACCTTGAATGTCGCCGACGTATGCGCATTATCGACGCCGGTTTCGGCATGATATACAAAAATTCGCGGGAGATAGAACAGGCCCGCCATCCAGCTGGTCCACGCCAGGATGTGGACGATCTTGAAAGTCTCATACATGCTTCAGCCCCGGACCAGTCTCAGAAGCTGCTCGACGTTCCGCGGATCGGCGTCAGGCGTGACGCCATGGCCAAGGTTGAAGATGAACGGCCCGCCGCCGAGCGCATCGATGATCCGCCGGGTGGCGCGGGCCATCGCGTCGCCGCCCTCCACCACAAGCGCGGGGTCGAGGTTGCCCTGCACGGCAGCCAGCGGTTGCAACGTGTCGCGCGCCCATTCCGGCGACACGGCGGTGTCGATCGCGACGCAGGCGACACCGGTGGCGCGGGCGTAATCGCTGTAGAGCGCCCCGGCCTCGCGCGGAAAACCGATCATCGGCACGTCGCCGCGCTGCTCGCGGATCCGCGCCATGATCGCCGTCGTCGGCGCGATGCACCATTTCTCGAAGGCTGCGGGGTCGTGCGCCAGCGCGCCCGCCCAGCTGTCGAACAGTTTCAGGACTTCGGCGCCGGCGTCGAGCTGCGCGATCAGGTAGTCGGCGGTGGCCTCTTCAAGCCGTTTCATCAGCGCGGCGAACACGTCGGGCGCCTCGCGCATCAGCGTCAGCGCCCCGGCCTGCTGATCCTTGCCGCGCCCGGCGATCATGTAGGTCGCCACGGTCCACGGCGCCCCTGCGAAACCGATCAGCGCGGTTTGCGCAGGCAGCGCCGTGCTCAGCCTGCGCATCGTCTCATAGACCGGCGCCAGATGCGTGTGCATCGCTTCGTTCGGTGCCAGCCGCTCGACCGCATCCATGGTCGTCAGCGGTTCGAGGCGTGGTCCTTCACCGGTCTCGAACCATAGTTTCCGCCCCAGCGCCTGCGGCAGCAGCAGGATGTCGGCGAACACGATCGCCGCGTCGAATCCGAACCGCCGTATCGGTTGCAGCGTCACCTCGGTCGCCAGTTCGGGATTGTAGCACAGCTCCAGAAACGACCCCGCCTGCGTGCGCGTGGCGCGATACTCGGGCAGATAGCGGCCGGCCTGCCGCATCAGCCATACCGGCGGCGTTTTCAGCGTTTCGCCCCTCAAAGCCCTGAGAAGCGGTTTTTCGGTCGTCATGGGGAATAAACCTGTCATGGAGAAGGTATTGTTAGATGGAGATGATAGTCTGTTGATAGCGGGGATTATCACGGCGAATTAATCATGCACAGAGTTATCCACTGCGCCCTTCTGCCGCTCATGCGCCGCGCAGATCAGCCGCAGCGAGACCGGATCGCGGCAAAACCATGTGTTAAGAGTTTGTTAGCAATCTGACGGCGGACGATGGCGGCGGCCTGTCGCCTGCATACCCCCCGCGCGACGCAACGGCGGCGCGGATTTTCCACATCGCGCCCGAACACGCATGCACAGCGCGCGCGCCTGTTGAAAACCCGGGCGCCGCCGCCGCGAAATGCAAACGGCGCGCGGCGCGGCGCGTTTCGGGTGCGCCGCGCACAGGCTTCGCGGCGGTTTTCCACAGGGTGCGGTGGAACGCGCCTGCGCCATCGTCGCGATTGAACTTGGCGTGCGGTGACGCTAGGTGCAGTGCGGTAAAGGATGAGGAGCATATGATGGCCGGGCACGCGCGCGAGACGATGGAATTCGATGTCGTGATCGTCGGCGCAGGGCCCGCCGGCCTCTCCGCCGCGATCCGCCTGAAGCAGATCGACCCCGACCTGAGCGTGGTGGTGCTGGAGAAAGGCTCCGAGGTCGGCGCCCATATCCTCTCCGGCGCGGTGCTCGACGTGAGCGGCCTCGACGCCCTGCTGCCCGAGTGGCGCGCCATGGATGCGCCGATCGTCACCGAGGTGACCGACGACGAATTCCATCTGATCGGCCCTGCGGGCAATGTGCGCATCCCGCACGCCCTGTTGCCGGGGCTGTTCAGCAATCACGGCGCCTATATCGTGTCGATGGGCAACGTCTGCCGCTGGCTGGCGACGCAGGCCGAGGCGCTTGGCGTCGAAATTTTCCCCGGCTTCGCCGCGTCGCAGATCGTCTGGGGCGAGGATGGCGCGGTCGCGGGCGTGGTCGCGGGCGAGTTCGGGCTGAAGCCCGACGGAACGCCGGGCCCGTCCTATGAGCCGGGGATGGAGCTGCGCGGGCGCTATGTGCTGATCGGCGAGGGCGTGCGCGGCAGTCTGGCCAAGCAGATCATCGCGCGTTTTCAGCTCGATCGCGACGCCGAGCCGCAGAAATACGGGCTGGGCATGAAGGAGCTGTGGGAGGTCGATCCCGCGCTGCATCAGCCCGGCCGCGTGCTGCACACCATGGGCTGGCCGCTGGGCGGAAACGCGGGCGGCGGCGGATTCGTCTATCACCTTGAGAACAATCAGGTCTATGTCGGGTTCGTGGTGCATCTGAACTACGAGAACCCGCATCTGTTCCCCTATATGGAGTTCCAGCGCTTCAAGCATCACCCGATGATCGCGGCGATGCTGAAGGGCGGCAAGCGCGTCGCCTATGGCGCGCGGGCCATCGCCGAGGGCGGCTGGCAGTCGATCCCGAAACTCGTGTTTCCCGGCGGCGCGCTGATCGGCTGTTCGGCGGGGTTCGTCAACCTGCCGCGCATCAAGGGCAACCACAACGCGATGCAGAGCGGGATCGCGGCGGCCAACGCGGCGGCGAAGGCGCTGGCCGAGGGGCGCGGCGGCGACGAGCTGACCGCCTATGAGGGCGCGATCCGCAACGGCCCGGTGGGGCGCGACCTGCGCCCGGTGCGCAACGTCAAGCCGCTGTGGTCGAAGACCGGCTTCTGGGGCGGACTGGCGCTGGGCGGTCTGGACATGTGGGTGTCGAGCCTGACCGGGATCAACCCGTTCGGCACCATGAAGCACGGCAAGACCGACGCCGAGTCCACCGGGCGCGCCGACCGCTTCGCGCCGATCGACTATCCCAGGCCCGACGGGGTGCTGAGCTTCGACCGGCTGACCAACGTCGCGTTCAGCTTCACCAACCACGCCGAGGATCAGCCCTGTCACCTGCATCTGAAGGATCCCGAGACGCCGATCTCGTGGAACCTGAAGAAATACGCCGAACCGGCGCAGCGGTATTGTCCGGCGGGGGTGTATGAGGTGGTGCGCGACCGCGACGGGGCAAATCCGCGCTTCGTGATCAACGCGCAGAACTGCGTGCACTGCAAGACCTGCGACATCAAGGAGCCGACGCAGAACATCGAGTGGCGCACGCCGCAGGGCGGCGAGGGGCCGAATTATCCGAACATGTGACCGCAGCCGCGCCCGCATTAACCGTGACGGCGCCGGTCGGCGGGTTAGATAGCGCTGTCGGGAACAGGGAGCCTGCGATGCGGTGGACTGGTCGGTGGTCTGGGCGGCGGACTGGATGGCGGGCGCTGGGCGTCGCCGTGGCGCTGGGCGCGGCGCTGAGCGCGGCGCTGAGCGCGGCGCCGTCGCTTGCGCGCGACAACCTCGCGGGCGCCTATCTCGCCGGGCGGCAGGCCGACCTGCGCGGCGATGTGGACGCCGCCGCGCGCTATTTCCAGCGCGCGCTGCAGGACGACCCGGACAATCGCGCGCTGCTGGAGGCGGCGGCGTCGGCGCTGGTCTCGGCGGGGCGGGTGGACGCGGCGGAGGCGGTCGCCGACCGGCTGGCCGCGCTCGACCCCGGCCACCGCATCGTCGCGCTGATCCGCGCCGCGCAGGCGTTCAGGCGCGACGATTTCGCCGCCGCGCGCGCGCTGTTCGCGGACCGGCCCGACGCCTTTCATCCGCTGATGCTCAAGCTGCTGGAGGGCTGGGCGGCTTATGGCGCGGGCGACGCGGCGGCGGCGCGCGCGGCGTTCGACGGCGTGGGCGAGCGCCCGGTGCTGCAATTGTTCGGCCAGTATCATCTCGGCCTGATGCTGATGCTGGCGGGCGACGCGCCCGGCGCGCTGGCGGCGTTCGAGGCGGCGCAGGCGGCGGTGACGGGGCCGACCACGCGGCTGTCTGCGGCGCATGGCGGCGCGCTGGAGGCGCTGGGGCGCACGCAGGAGGCGACGGCGGTCTATGAGGCGGCGCTGGCCGCCAGCCGCTTCGGCGATCCGGCGATGCGGGCGGCCATCGCGCGCGCGGCCTCGGGCGCGCCCGCGCCGCTGCTGGTCAACGACGCGGCTCAGGGCGCGGCGGAGGCGCTGTTCGGGCTGGCCGGAGCCTTGGTGGGCGAGTCCGGCGGGCGGGTGGCGCTGATCCACGCGCGGCTCGCCACCCATCTGCGCCCGGGCCTGACGCCCGCGCAGCTGCTGGTGGCGGAGCTGATGGACGCCGACGGCCAGGCGGAGCTGGCGCTGGCCGCCTACGCCGCCGTGCCGGGCGACGATCCGCTGTGGATGCGCGCCCAGATCCGCCGCGCCGCCGCGCTGGAGACGCTGGAGCGCGGCGACGCGGCGGTGGAGGCGCTGGGCGCGCTGGTCGCGCGGGCGCCCGATGCGGCGGAGGCGCAGGTCGCGCTGGCCGATCTGCTGCGGCGGCGCGAGGCGTTCGCCGAGGCCGCCGAGGTTTACGCGCGCGCGATCGACATCGCCGCGGCGGCGGGCCGCGAGGACTGGACGCTGTTCTATCAGCGCGGCATCGCGCATGAGCGCGCGGGCGACTGGGATGCGGCGGAGGCGGATTTCCGGCGGGCGCTGACGCTGTCGCCCGATCAGCCGCTGGTGCTGAACTATCTCGGCTATTCCTGGGTCGATATGGGCCGCAACCTCGATGAGGCGCTGGAGATGATCCGCAAGGCGGTCGAGTTGCGGCCCGACGACGGCTATATCACCGACAGCCTCGGCTGGGCGCATTACCGGCTCGGCGATTTCGGCGCGGCGGTGGAATGGCTGGAGAAGGCGGTGGCGCTGGCGCCGGTCGATCCGGTGATCAACGATCACCTGGGCGACGCGCTGTGGCGCGTGGGGCGGCGGCTGGAGGCGGCGTTCCAGTGGAAGCGCGCGCGTTCGTTCGACCCCGAGCCAAAGGACCTGGCGCGCATCCGGCGCAAGCTGGCCGTGGGGCTGGACGCGGTGCTGGAGGAGGAGGCGGCAGGCGCGGCGGCGCCCGGCGCGCTGGGCCGCGATGGCGGCTGAGGCGGCGCCGGACGACGCGCCGCCGCCGTCCGACGACGCGCTGAGCGAACATGCGCGCGCCAAGATCAACCTGTTCCTGCATGTGCGCGGGCGCCGCCCCGACGGACGCCACACGCTGGAGAGCCTCGCGGTGTTTCCCGACGTGGGCGACGTGCTGTCGGCCGAGCGCAGCCCGATCCGCTCGCTGAGCCTCGACGGGCCGTTCGCGGCGGAACTCGGCGCGGGCGGCGACAATCTGGTGCTGCGCGCGACCGAGGCGCTGGGCGCGGCGGTGGGGCTGGCCGACGGCGTGGCGCTGCGGCTCGACAAGCGGCTGCCGGTCGCCTCCGGCATCGGCGGCGGCTCGGCGGACGCGGCGGCGACGCTGCGCCTGCTGATGCGGCTGTGGGGCCGGGCGCCGGACGACGCGGGGCTGCGCGCGCTGGCGCTGTCGCTGGGGGCGGATGTGCCGGTCTGCCTGTCCTCGGCGCCGGCGCTGATGGGCGGGGTGGGCGAGACGCTGTCGCCGGCGCCGCCATTCCCCGCATTCTGGCTGGTGCTGGCCAATCCGCTGGTTCCGCTCTCCACGGCGGCGGTGTTCGGCGCGCTGGAGCGGCGCGACAACCCGCCCGCCGACCGCCCGCCCGCGCGGTTCGCCGACACGGGCGCGCTGGTGGCGTGGCTGGCGCGGCGGCGCAACGATCTGGAGGCGCCCGCCCGCGCGCTGGCGCCGGTGGTCTCGCGGGTGCTGAGCGCGCTGCGCTGGGCGCCGGAGAGCAGGCTGGCGCGGATGTCCGGCTCCGGCGCCACCTGTTTCGCCATCGTCGCCGATCAGGCGGCGGCGCTGGCGCTGGCCGCGCGCCTGCGCGCCGCCGAACCGGGCTGGTGGATCGCCCCGGCGCAGGTGCGGGCGTGGAGCGGCATGGCGCCGGAGGAGGACTGGACGACGGCGCGCTGAGGGGCGGCGCCAAGACGGGGGCGCCAAGACGGGGGCGCCGCCTCAGCCAAGCATCCGGTCGTAGTCCGACACCAGCAGATGCGTCGGCGCGACGTCCTCCTCGATGGCGGAGAAGCGCCCGATCGTTTCGGCGAAGATGTTGTCGGTCAGATCGTCGTTGACCGAGGACACCTCGCCGATCAGCACGTCGCCGCCCTC
>CAZOZE010000076.1:0-4573 GCA_964584215.1 uncultured Rhodobacterales bacterium | reverse complement strand
CGGCACGGCGACCATGCCGGAGGACATGTCGCCATAGGCGCGCGACTCCAGCACCAGCAGCGCGGTGAACCAGGTGAAATACAGCGTCGCCGCCGCCGCCAGCGTCACCGCGAACACCTCGACCACGCGCCCCGCCGCGCCCTTCAGCCGCGCGGTCAGCAGCGTCACACGGATATGCCCGCCCGCGCGGAACGTGGCGGCCAGCGCCAGAAACGACGCCGCCGCCAGAAAGAACCCGGTGAAGTCGGCGTAGGAGGGGATCGTCACCCCCAGCCGGGGCAGGCCGAGGCCGCCCAGCACCTTGTCGGCGAGGTTGAGGCTCACCTGCGCCGCGACCAGCGCCGCGATCGCGACGACGCTCAGCGCCGCCGCCCAGCCGCTGAGCGCATAAAGCCCGTCTAGCATCCGTCGCATGATCTCTCCCCGGCCTTTCGTAACAAGCGCCCGCCTGGTCCGGCGCCACGTCCGCCATCCTTCGCCCCCTCTCCCCCGCTTGGGGGAGAGGGTTGGGGTGAGGGGGGAGAGGGTTGGGGTGAGGGGGCCTGTCGCCCGCCACACGCGCCCCGCCGTCAACCGAGGCGCCAGCGCCCGCCATCCTCCGCCCCGACTCCCACCGCTTGGGGGGCCTACTTGCCGTAGGCCGACAGGATCGCCGCGCCGGTCTCGCCCGCCTGCGCCTTCCAGCCCTCCAGCATCGCGGCGCCGATCTCCTTCAGCCCGGCCAGCAGTTCGGGCGAAGGCGCGACCACCGTCATGCCGTTCTCCGCCAGCGCGGCGGTCTGGGTGGCGGTCTCGGCGCGGCTCATCTCCCAGCCGCGCGCCTCCGCCGCCGCCGCCGCCGCCAGCACCGCCGCCTGCGTCTCGGGCTTGAGCGCGTCGAAGGCGCGCTTGTTGACCACCACGATGTTCTTGGGCAGCCAGGCCTGAATGTCGGTGTAGTAGCTCACATAGTCCCACGCGCTTGACGTCACGCCGGTCGAGGGCGAGGTGATCATCGCCTCGACGCGCCCCGTCGAGAACGCCTGCGGGATGTCGGGAACCTCCACCTGCGTCGGCGCGGCGCCGGTGCGGGCGGCGAAGTCCTCCAGCGTGGCGTTGTAGGTGCGCAGCTTCACGCCCGCGAGGTCGCCCACCGCGTTGATCGGCTTGGTGGTGTAGAGGCTCTGCGGCGGCCACGGCACCGAGAACAGCGGCATCAGCCGCTGCTGCTCCAAGAGCGCGGTCACCACCGGCTTTTGCGCCGCCCACAGGCGCGCGGCCTCCTCGTAGTTGGTGGCGAGGAACGGCTGACTGTCGGCGCCGAAGGCGGGATTCTCGTTGGACAACAGCGACAGGAAGAACTCGCCGATCGGCGCCTGCCCGCCGCGCACCGCGTTCTTGATCTCGGGATGCTTGAACAGCGAGCCTGCGGGGTGGATCTTGATCGTCAGATCGCCATTTGTCGCCGACGCGACCTCCTCGGCGAATTGCGCGATGTTTTTCGTGTGAAACTGTGCGTCAGGATAGGGGGTCGGCATGTCCCAGGTCTCGGCCTGTGCGCTGAGCCCGAGGCAGGCTGCTGCGGCGGCGAGCGTCATGCGAAGCGACATCATCGGTCTCCCTGTTTGCGGCGTCGTTGCGCCAATGGGAAAACGTTGACGCTTTATCGACAAAATGACAACATAAATTTCGCGTCGTCTGAGGCGCGCTGCCGGAGGCGCACATGGCTGACCGCATCCTGCCGCTGGGCGACGCCGCCTTCACGCTGGAGCTTGACGCGAAGCCCGCGCCTGCGGTGACGGCGCGGCTGCTGGCGCTGGCGGCGGCGCTGGCCGGGCGGCCAGGCGTGGCCGATCTGGCGCCCGCGTTCCGGTCGCTGACCGTGCATCTCGACCCGCTGACCGCCGACCGCGCGGCGCTGGAGGCTCAGGCGCTGCGGCTGGCGGCGGCGGGCGACGCGCCGCCGGTCGCGGGCCGGGCGTGGCGCGCGCCGGTGTGCTTCGACGCGGATTTCGGCCCCGATCAGGCGGAGGTGGCGGCGGAGACCGGGCTGGACCGCGACGCGATCCTGACGCTTCTGACGGCGGCGCCGCTGACCGTGCTGGCGGTGGGCTTCCTGCCCGGCTTTCCGTTCTGCGGCCCGCTGCCCGACGCGCTGGCGCTGCCGCGCCGCAAGACGCCGCGCCTGCGGGTGCCGCCGGGGTCGCTGGCCATCGCCAACGGTTTTGCGGGGATCTATCCGTGGGAAAGCCCCGGCGGCTGGCGCATTCTCGGCCATTGTCCCTTGCCGCTGTTTGACGCCGCCCGCGCCGCGCCCGCGCTGCTGGCGCCGGGCGATGCGCTGCGACTCGATCCGGTGAACAAGGCCGAGCACGCCCGCTTGCGCGCGGCGCTGGCGGCGGGCGAGCTGGACCCCGAGACGTTCCTGGAGGATGCGCGATGAGGGCGCTGGAGATCCTCGATCCCGGCCCGCGCGCCACGGTGCAGGACGCCGGGCGCCCCGGCTGGCGCAGCGCGGGCGCGCCAGTGTGCGGCGCGGCGGACAAGACGGCGTGGCGGCTGGCCTGCGGCCTGAGCGGCGCAGGAGGCGGCGCCGGAGAGGGCGCCGCCGCGATCGAGTTCGCCCTGCGCGGCCCTGTGCTGCGCGCCGTTGGCGGCGCGGTGCGCGTGGCGCTGGCGGGCGCGGCGGGGCGGATCGAGGGCGCCGACGGCGCCTTGCGCGCGCTGCCCGCCTTCGCCACCGCGACGCTGGCCGAGGGCGAGACGCTGCGCGTCGGCGCGGTCGAGGCGGGCGCGTTCGGCTATCTGGCGGCGGACGCGGGCTTCGATCTGCCCCTCGTGATGGGGTCGCGCGCCACCGATCTGCGCGCGGGTTATGGCGGGCTGGAGGGGCGCAGCCTTCGCAAGGGCGACCGGCTGGCGGTTCCCGGCAAGGCGCCGCAAGGGCCGGAGCGCACGCTCACGCCGCCGCCGCCCGAGACCGGCCCGCTGCGGGTGATCCCGGGGCCGCAGGACGAGCATTTCACCCCCGAGGCGCTGGCGCGCTTCACCGCGACCGACTGGCGCGTGAGCGCGGAGGTGGACCGCATGGGCG
The DNA here is from genome assembly GCA_964584215.1 of uncultured Rhodobacterales bacterium. Lineage (GTDB taxonomy): Bacteria > Pseudomonadota > Alphaproteobacteria > Rhodobacterales > Rhodobacteraceae > Rubrimonas. The sequence goes on along the minus strand of CAZOZE010000076.1, from coordinate 1,500 downwards.
CCCGCCTTCAGGGGCCGCGCCTCGACCACACCGCGCTGGGCGCCGACATCACCTCGGACGGGCTGACGGTCGGCGCGATCCAGGTTCCGGGCGACGGAATGCCGATCATCCTCGGCCCCGACAGCCACACCATCGGCGGCTATCCCAAGATCGCGACCATCATCACCGCCGACCTCTCCCGCGCCGGTCAGCTCACGCCCGGCGCCTTGGCGCGGTTCCGGGCGGTGACGCTGGATCAGGCGCGCGCGGCGGCGGTCGCGGCGCGCGCGGCGCTCGACAAGGCGCTGGCTTCGATGCGCCCGTTCACCGGCGGCGGGATGGATCTTGCGGCGCTGGCGGGCGGCAATCTCGTCAGCGGCATGATCGACGCGCAGGCGCCGCGCTTTCCCGGATCGCTGGAGGAGACGCCATGAAGATCGCGCTGAACGCCGACATGGGCGAAGGCTTCGGGCCGTGGCCGATGGGCGACGACGCCGGGCTGCTGGCCATTGTCAACACCGCCAACATCGCCTGCGGCGGCCACGCGGGCGACCCGATGACCATGCGCGCCACGGTGCGCGCGGCGAAGGCTGCGGGCGTGGACATCGGCGCGCACCCCGGCTTTCCCGACCTTCAGGGCTTTGGACGGCGCGAGATGCGGCTGTCAGCGGCGGAGGTCGAGGCGCTGGTGATCGCGCAGACCGGCGCCATGCTGGCCATGGCGGCGGCGGAGGGCGCGCGGGTGGTCCACGTCAAGCCGCATGGCGCGCTTAACAACATGGCCTGCCGCGAGGATGCGCTGGCCGACGCCATCGCCCGCGCGGTCGCCGCCGTGGACGCGGGGCTGATCCTGCTGGCGCCCGCGACCTCGGCGCTGTTTCGCGCTGGCGCGCGCACGGGTCTGCGCACGGCGGCGGAGATCTTCGCCGACCGCACTTATACCGAAACCGGCGCGCTGACCCCGCGCAGCCAGCCGCGCGCGATGATCCATGATCCCGCCGAGAGCGTGGCGCAGATCCTGAGCTTCCTGCGCGCGGGCGGGCTTGTCGCGCCCTCGGGCGCGGTGCTGGCGACGCAGCTGCATTCGGTCTGCGTCCACGGCGACGGCCCCAACGCCGCCGCCATCGCCGCGCGGGTGCGCGACGGGCTGAAGGCGGCGGGGGTGCGGCTAGGCGGGCTGGCGGCGGCGATGGCGTGACGCGGCGCACCGGAGCGCCAAACCCGGTTCAGCGCAGCCCAAGCCTCCGCGCCAGGGCCGCGACCCGGATGCGCGACGCCGCAAGCGTCAGCGCAAGCCTCCGCCTTCAGTGCCCCGGGTGGCTTTTTGCGAACGCCGCCTTCTGCGCGTCGCTGGCCTCGGTCTGATGCTTGTCGCGCCATTCGGCGTAGGGCATCCCATAGACGATTTCGCGCGCGGCGTCCTTGTCCATCGCGATCCCGCGCGCCTCGGCGGCCTCCTGATACCAGCGGCTGAGGCAGTTCCGGCAGAACCCCGCCAGGTTCATCATGTCGATGTTCTGC
>CAZOZE010000075.1:0-4435 GCA_964584215.1 uncultured Rhodobacterales bacterium | reverse complement strand
ACCGGCAGTTCGATCTGCGCGTCGAACGGGTGGCGCACGCGCAGGCCGGTGTCCACGCCCTTCTTCTCCGCCGTCTCAAGCTCGGCCTCCGAGGTGCCCATGCGGCGGCACTCGGCGCAGAAGGCGGCGATCTCCGCGTCTTGCGCCTCCAGCGCCTTCGCCAGCGGATGGTCGGGCGACACGCCCATGAACCCGGCGCCAAAGATCGTGTCGGGGCGGGTGGAATAGACCTCCAGATCGCGCCACTCCGGCAGGCGCGGGTCGGGCACGGCGGCGAATCGGAACGTCAGCCCCTCCGACCGGCCGATCCAGTTGCGCTGCATGGCGCGCACCTTCTCGGGCCAGTTGGGCAGATGGTCCAGCCCCGCCAGCAGGTCGTCGGCCATGTCGGCGATGCGGAAGAACCACTGCGTCAGTTCCCGCCGCTCCACCTGCGCGCCGGAGCGCCAGCCGCAGCCGTCGATCACCTGCTCGTTGGCCAGCACCGTGTGATCGACCGGATCCCAGTTGACCATCGACGCCTTGCGATACGCCAGCCCCGCCGCCAGCATGTCGAGGAAAAGCGCCTGCTGGTGGCGATAATAGGCGGGTTCGCAGGTGGCGATCTCGCGCGACCAGTCCAGCGACAGGCCCATCAGCCCCAGTTGCGCCTTCATCGCGGCGATGTTGTCGCGGGTCCAGGCGCCGGGGTGGGCGCCGCGCTCCATCGCCGCGTTCTCGGCGGGCATCCCGAAGGCGTCCCAGCCCATCGGGTGCAGCACGTTGAAGCCCTGCGCCCGCTTGTAGCGCGCGATCACGTCGCCCATGGCGTAGTTGCGCACATGGCCCATGTGGATGCGCCCCGAGGGATAGGGAAACATCTCCAGCACATAGTATTTCGGGCGCGCAGGGTCGGCCTGCGCGGTGAAGCAGCCGCGCGCCTCCCATGCCGCGCGCCACGTCGGCTCCACGGTCGAGGCGGTATAGCGGGACATGGGCGCGGCGCTCCGGCGATTGTGGCTGACGGCGACCGTCTTACGGGGCGCGGGCGGCGGTTTCAACGGGGCGGGCGCAGCCGGAGAATCAGCCCTTGGCGCGCTCATCAAGGCGCAGCTGGCGCGCGCGCACCAGAATCGAGTCCTCGATCTTGCGCGGCGTGTCCTCGGCCACCGGCGCCGCGATCCAGGCGCCGCGCTCGTCGAGCACCTCGCGAAACACCGCCACCCGCAGCGCCTTGGGGTCTAGCGCGACATCGGTGACGTAAGCCGTCACCTTGAACCGCTCGCCCGGCTTTTCCGGCGTCGAGCCCCAGTCGGTGGCGATCACCCCGGTGAAAGGATCGGTCGAGGCGATCGGCAGGAACGCCAGCGTCTCCAGCGACGCCATCCACAGGTGCTTGTTGACCGACCCGGCCAGCCCCTCGCCGCCATTGCGGTTGCTGCTGAACAGCACGCCGCTCTCGGAGGTTCCGCCGCCGAAGACGTCTAGCAGCGAGCCGTTCTCCTGGCGTTTCTGCACCGTCGAGCGCACCTCGCCGGACGGGAAATCCTGCTCTCCGCCAGAGAGCGACGAGCAGCCGGCGAGCACGGCGGCGCTGGCGAAAACGGCGATGATGCGGCGTGCGGCGTGCGGCATGGTTTCCTCTCAGCTGCCAATGGCGCATGGTTATGACTGTTTCATGGGGCGAGTGAAAGCGCAGATTGTGCCATGATTGACACATACGGGGCGCGGTCGGCGCAAGCGGGTTTCACAATGCTTGACCCAAAGCCCCGTCACGCCGATTGATGATGCCGGATCGTGGCTTGAACGACCACGACGACAGCTTCTTATGCGAGGGACGAACGATGAAAAAACTGCTGATGGGCGCTTCCGCGCTCGCGATTGCCGGATTTGGCGGCACCGCCGTCGCGCAGGAGTGGTCGGTGCGCACCGGCGGCTTCATGACCGCCGGTATCGGCTACGTTGACGCCGACGCGCACAAGGCCGAGGTCGAGGTCGTCAACAACGCCGAGGTGATCTTCAACTTCACCCTGGTCGCCGACAACGGCATCACCTTCAACACCAAGGTCGAGTTTGAGGCCAACGGCTCCTCCAACAACGCCGACGAGTATGTCGCGTCGGCGCAGGGTTCCTTCGGTCGGATCGAAATCGGCAGCGAGGACGGCGTGCATGACCGTCTCGCCGGCGAAGCGCCGGGCTCCGCCGCGTTCACGTCGTCCGCTGACGGCGGCGGTCTGCTGTTCGACTATGCTTCGGGCGAAATGCCGTTCCAGCTCGACTCCGAAGGCCGCAACTCCGGCGACAACCTGAAGATCACCTATTTCACGCCGAAGTTCTCGGGCTTCCAGGCCGGCTTCTCGTACTCGCCGGGTGGCGACGGCGGCACCAGCAGCACCGGCAGCAGCGACGCCGAGGTGATCGAATTCGGCGCCGCTTACAAGAATACCTTTGGCGACATCGGCGTGAGCCTGGGCGCCGGTTACTCCACGTTCCAGGACAACCGCTTCGGCGGCGCGGCGGATCGTGACCAGAGCTACTCGTTCATGGGCGCGCTGTCCTACGCCGGCTTCACGGCTGGCGCGCAGTATGGCGTGACCGAGTACAACGCCGCCGGTTTCGACGACGTCGAGGGTCTCGGTGTCGGCGTCGAATACGCCACCGGTCCGTGGGGCTTCGGTCTGCAGTACACCGTCATGCTCGGAGGCAACGGCGCCGAGGGTTACAACGAGGATGACTGGGGTCTGAGCGCGGGCGTCGATTACGCGCTGGCGCCGGGCGTGACTGTCGGCGGCATCGTCGAGTACGGCGAGGCCGACAACGCCCCCGTCGGTGTTGACGACGACGCTTGGGCTGTGGGCGTGTTCTCGAACTTCAACTTCTGATCGACCCAAATCGATCCGAGACAAGGGGAGGGTGGCGCAAGCCGCCCTCTCTTTTTTTTGCCCGCCCTGCGCGATGGTCTCCGGTCCGCGTGCCCTGTTCTGTGCCCAAAGCGCCACTGATGGCGCATCACCGTTGCGAACTCCAGTAAAATTCACTTGATCCGATGTGTCGTCGGTCGCAGCGTCCCCATCGCTAGATGGTGCGCCAGTAGGCGTCACCGCCGCCAGATCGGGAGTTCACGTTGTGAAAAAGATATTGATGGGCGCGTCGGCGCTCGCCCTTTTGTGCCTCGGGCAGGCCGCCGTCGCGCAGGAGTGGTCGGTGCGCACCGGCGGCTTCATGATCGCAGGCATCGGCTATGTGGACGCCGACGCGCACAAGGCCGAGATCGAGGTGGTCAACGACGCCGAGGTGATCTTCAACTTCACCCTGACCGCCGACAACGGGATAAAATTCGGCGCCAAGGTCGAGTTCGAGGCCAACGGCAACTCCGAGAACGCCGACGAATACGTCGCCACCGCACAGGGGTCTTTCGGCAGACTGGAGATCGGCCGCGAGGACGGCGTGCACGACCGTCTGGCGGGCGAGGCGCCGGGCGGAACCGCCTTCACGTCGTCGGCGGACGGCGACGGGTTTCTGTTCGACTACGCCTCGAAGGAAATGCCGTTCAAACTCGACTCCGAGGGCCGCGATTCCGGCGATCAGCTGAAGATCATCTATTTCACGCCGAAATTCTCCGGCTTCCAGGCCGGTTTCTCGTACGCGCCGGGCGGCGCGGGCAATGGCGGCAACGACGGCACGAGCAATATCGGCGCCAATGATGCGGAAGTCATCGAATTCGGCGCGGCCTACTCGAACACCTTCGGCGACGTCGGCCTCAATCTGGGCGCGGGCTATTCGACGTTCCAGGACAACCGCTTCGCCGTGGGCAAGGGCGACCGCGACCAGAGCTATTCGTTCATGGCGGCGATCTCCTACGCGGGCTTCAAGGTTGGCGGCCAGTATGGCGTCACCGAATACAACGACGCCGGTTTCGACGATGTCGAGGGCCTCGGCCTTGGCGTGGAATACGCGACCGGTCCGTGGGGCTTCGGCCTGCAATACACCGTCATGCTGGGCGGCAACGGCGGCGACGGTTTCCGGGAAGACGACTGGGGCCTGAGCGCGGGCGTCGATTACGCGCTGGCGCCGGGGGTGACGCTGGGCGCGGTCGTCGAGTATGGCGAGGCCGACAAGGCCGATCCGGTCAAGGGCGATGACGCCTGGGCGGTGGGCGTGCTGAGCAGCTTCAACTTCTGACCGGGCGAGCGCCCGACGGAGACAGGGCCGGGCGGCGCAAGCCGCCCTCCCTTTTTCATACCGCCGCTCAGATCTCCGCGTTGGCCTCGGCGCGCGACTTGCCCGACACCTCCAGCGCCAGCGCCGCGCCCATGAAGGCGTCGAGGTCGCCGTCGAGCACGCCCGCGCTGTCGGAGGTCTCGACCCCGGTGCGCAGATCCTTCACCATCTGATAGGGTTGCAGCACATAGGAGCGGATCTGGTTGCCCCAGCCGGCGTCGCCCTTGCTGTCATG
>CAZOZE010000074.1:0-10495 GCA_964584215.1 uncultured Rhodobacterales bacterium | reverse complement strand
GAGGACCCCGTCGGAAAGTCGAAATCTCTGGTTCTGACCGAAGATGGCGTTGCGCGTGCCGCAGTCGCCCTCAGAGAAATGTTCGGTCGTGGGAGCGGATGACCTGCCTGTTGCTGCGCCGCCGACGAGTGATTGTCCCGCTGACTGCAACAGAGCTGGCCGCCACCGGCGCCGTTGGCGCACGGCGATCAGGAAACGCCAGCGACGATCTCCGGCCAACGCTGGTCGGCCTCGGCGATGAAGCCGGGAATGTCGGCTTCCCACCTGCGCTGGATGTCGTCATTGAAGTTCAGGTAGAGCCGGTCGTCGACGATGGACCAGTTGCGCGGCTGGGTGCTGTAGAGCTTGCCGCGCGCGGCCACGGCCCAGGCGCAGAAGCCGCCGTATTTCGGCGCGAAGCGTTCGGGCGCCGCCAGAAAATCGTCGCGGTTCGCGGCGCTGGCGAAACGCCAGCGCGCCCCGTTCCAGTCGGCCTCGAAGGCCGCGTCGCCGGTCACAGGGCGACCCTCGCGGAAGAACGCCACCGGATCGGCGCCGCGGATCGCCACGCCGTCGACAGCGAACACCGGCGTCGGCGGCAGTTCCTCGAAACCGGCCAGACGATCCAGGAGCCCGCGCCGGGCGGCGATCGCGGCTGCTCCGGCGGTCAACGTTGCGCCGCCCGCGATGAGGAGGTTGCGTCGTGTCAGGATGGTCATCGTCCGATCTCCACGTTCTGGCGTCTCTTCGATATACGATGCGCGGTGCGGTCTGACGGCGCCGGTCCCGGTTGGATCCCTGCATCGTGATCGCTGCGTGAAGTTGCAGAGCCGTCGCCCGCCGGACCAGGCATGTCTGGCGCCTCCGCGCCGGGCCATCCGGGGCGGTCGTTGCGCCCGGTCTCCCGCAGGACCCATCGCCCCGTACGCTCGAGCGCGGGCGACATTTCGATCAGGCGTGCGGGTGCAGGCAACGCATCGGCGACGTGCCAGGCCTCCTCGCAGCTCACGTCCACGATGCGCTCGGCGCCGTCGAACGCGTCGATGCGATCCGTTGTCCAGTCGATGGTCGCGCGGCCGGTGACAATCGCGGCGGCGCCGGTGGCGAAATCCGGCACGAAAATCCCGACGCGGCCGTCCGCTTCGATATTGCCCAGCGTGTTGAAGAACCGGTTGCCGTGAAAGTCGGGGAAGGAGAGCGTGTTTTGCCCATGCATTCTCAGAAAACCGGGCCGCCCGCCGCGGTGCGAGATGTCGATTCCAAAGCGCCGGGCATCAGATGCGCGACTGGCGATGAAGAAGGTGTCCGCGCCATCCATGATCCGCCGGATCGCCTGGTTGTCCGGATCCGCCCGCACGGCGCGTGGCGCCCTGCCGCCAGGCTGTTCGTCGAAGGCGCGGGACTGGATGTATTGCGGGCAATTGCCGAATGCCTGATCGACGGCGACCGCGAGACCGTCCGGCTCATGAGGCCTGATCCGGCCGTTGATGCGCACGCGCTGGCGCGTCAGCAGGTCGATCCCGAGCAGGCCGACAGGCGCGCCAAGCGCCGTGTCGAGCCCGAGGGGGCCGACAAGATCGGGCGCGCGGGCAAGCACAAGGTTTCGCGGCGTCGGCGCGCGCGCGATGCCAGGCCCCCCGACGATTGGCGTCGCCCAGGGTCGCCCCGCAGGATCGAGCAGTGCCGTGAACAGAAGTCCGACGCTTTCAAGAAAGCCCCGGTGCCGGTCGGACAGCTCTGACCGGATGAAGGTTGCGGCCTTCTCGCGCCACTCCGACGGTGCGCCAGCGCGGTCCTGCACCACGCGCTCGCCGGCATGGAAGAGAGGATCGGCGCTGCACGGCGCCCTTTCAGCGGCCATGGCCCGCCTCGCTCACCGGCGCCGTGATCGGCAGCCGCAAATGCCCCTCCTTCAGCCACAGTCGGCAGCCCTGCGCGCCGGCCACGGCGCTCAGCATCGCGCCGGCGGGCAGCCGCAGCCAGGATGCGGGCGCGAAACGCTCCCCGCCTTCGTCGAACCCACCTTCGAGGCAGAGGGTCTCCACCCCGCCCTGCGCTGTCATCTCGACCCGCGCGCCGGGCGCCCAGCGCTCGATCCGGACGCATTCCCGGGCATCCTCGTGGATCACCCGGCCGGCGACGCCGGGCCGCCCCGCAAGCGGTTCGAGGTCGAGCGCGCCTGTATCGACCACATGCCGCCGCCGGTCGTCCGGGTCGAACTGCCAGAGCTTCACGAAGATCGTGCAGCCGTCCGCCGCGCCGGGCCTGTGGCGCGAACCGGGCGGATTGCGCACATAGGTCCCGGCCGGATAGGCGCCGTGCTCGTCCTCGAATACGCCGTCGAGGACCAGGAACTCCTCGCCGCCGTCATGGGTATGGGGCGAAAAGCGGCTGCCGGGATCGTAGCGCACGATGCTGGTGGCCCGCGCCACCTCGTCGCCGATCCGGTCCAGCATCTTGCGCGCGACGCCGGGCATGGGCGAGGGAACCCAGTCGATGCGCCCGGCGTGGACGCGGGCGCGGGTCGAGAAATCGGCGTTGAGTTTCATGCTGGCGCTCCTGTTTCGGCAAGGCCCGGTGGGGTGTTGCTGGCATCGGGCACGCCATAGCCGCGCTGCACCGCCGGCCGGGCGGCAAGCGACGAATACCAGCGCGCGACGTTGCGGTAATCTTCAAGCGCGATCCTCTGGTGCTCGAAGCGCGACACCCAGGGCCAGATCGCCATATCGGCGATGGAGTAATCGCCTGCGACATTCTCGGCCTCGGCCAGCCGCCGGTCGAGCACGCCGTAGAGCCTGCGGGTCTCGGTGGCGAAGCGTTCGACCGCATAGGCCGATTTCCCGGGGCTGTAATGCAGGAAATGCGCCGTCTGGCCGAGGATCGGCCCGAAGCCGCCCATCTGCCACATCAGCCATTGCAGCACCGCCGCCCGCGCCGGGCCTGCGGCGGGCAGGAAGCGCCCGGTCTTCTCGGCCAGATGGATCAGGATCGCGCCGGATTCGAACAGCGTGACGCCCGCATCGCGATCGACGATGGCGGGGATCTTCGCATTGGCCGAGATGGCGGTGAAGGCGGGCGCGAACTGTTCGCCCCTGGTGATGTCGATGGGATGGACGCGGTAGGGCAGGCCCATCTCCTCAAGCGCGATGGCGACCTTGCGGCCGTTCGATGTGCTCCAGGTGTAGAAGTCGATCATTGCGGGGTTCCTTGCGTGTCTGGCCAGAGAAGGGAGGGCGCGGCGCCGACGAGCCTCCGCGCCTCGTCGGTGATGCGCGAGACGATGCGCCGGGCGGGCTCGACAGCGCGGACAAGGTCCACCGCCTCGCCCACGATCACCGCGGCGGCCTCAGGCGCGCCCGCCGCCGCGGCTTCGGCATAGGCCTGGCGGTCGGCCGCCGTCATCGCCTCGGGCGCCGCTTCCCAGCGGGCGTGAAAGGCGTTGCGGCGGGCGCGCAGGGTCCAGGGCGCGGGCCAGTCGATCCCGCGCGCCGCGTCGAAGACCGACGAGCGCCGGGTCTCGTCGCCGCCCGCCGCCACGGCGGCCTGCCGTGCGCGGGGATGGGCGAGCGATTCCTCCGCGGCGTAGAAGGCCGTGCCGCAGAGCGCCGCATCGGCCCCCAGCATCAGCGCCGCCGCCATGCCGCGCCCGTCGGCGATCCCGCCCGCAGCAACCAGCGGCACGTCGCCGATGGCGTCGCGGACCGCCGGCGCCAGCGCCAGCGTGCCGCGCGCGGCGCCGTGCCCGCCGGCCTCGGCGCCCTGGGCCACGATCACGTCGGCGCCCTTGGCCACCGCCTCGCGCGCCCCGGCCACGGTCTGCACCTGGGCGAGGAGCGGCACGCCCGCGGCGCGGACAGGCCCGGCAAAGGGCGCAATGTCGCCGAAGGAGAGGAACACCGCCGCGGGTCCGCGCGCCAGCGCGAGGTCGAGCAGCCCTGGCTGGCGCGCAAGCGACCAGGTGATGAATCCCACGCCGACCGGCGCGCCCTCGGCGGCGTCGAACTCGCGCTTCAGCCAGGCGCGGTCGCCATAGCCGCCGCCGATGAAGCCGAAGCCGCCGGCCCGGCTCACCGCCGCGGCCAGCCGGCCGCCGCTGACCAGCGCTATCGGCGCCAGCATCAGCGGCAGCGCCATGCCGAGGCGCTGCATGAGGTGGTGCATGCGCGACATGGCGGCGCCTCAGCCGGCCCTGCGGCGGCGGAACTCCTCGACCGGCAGGCCGCCGATGCCCCAGTCCTCCATCTCGACCTCGTCGATGACGACGAAGGTCGTGGCCGGGTTCTTGTTGAGCACATCGACCAGAAGTTCGGTCGCCCCCGCGATCAGGCGGGCCTTCTGCTCGGGCGTGGCGCCTTCGCGGGTGATCTTGATGTTGACATAGGGCATGGGTCACTCCTTGCCGGCCGGGGCCGGGCTGGGCTGGATGTCGTAGTGAAAGACCTTGGCGACGATCCGCCAGCCGTCGGCGGTGCGGATGAAGCTCAGGAAGTCGGTGAAGAACCGCTCGCCGATCGCGCAATGGGCGACGACCAGCGCGGCGCTGTCGCCGGCCAGGGTGATCGAGGCGATCTCGTCGCGCCGGACCTCGCCGCGCGCGGCGGGCGGTTCGCGCCGCGCGACAATGGGGAAGTACTCGTCGAGGCCGAGGTTTACTACCTCGCCGCCGGTGGCGCAGACATAGCGGGCCTCGGGCGCGAAGACCCGGGAGAGCTGTTCCACGTCGCTGCGGTAAAGCCCGTCGAAATAGATCGCCATCTGCGATTCGATCTGGGTCTTGGGATCGGTCATGTCGGAAACTCCCTCGGCAAGGGCGGGGCGGCCGGTGCGCGGACCGGCTCGCCCCGCGGCATCAGGCGGCCAGACCCTCGCGTTCAAGGGTTTCGCGCACCTTCGGGCGGGCGGCGATGCGCGCCACATAGGCCTGCACGCGGGGATGGCTGGAGAGGTCGATGCCGATCAGCCCCGCCCAGGAGGCGACGACGAAGGCATAGGCGTCGGCCACGGTGAAGCGGTCGCCCATCAGGTAGTCGCGGCCATCGGCCAGCTTCGCCTCGAGCGCGTCGAAGCGTTTGGCCAGCTTGGTCAACGCCTGATCCTTGAGCGCGCCCTCGGGCTTCACCGGGGCGAAGAAGGGGCCGAACGACTTGTGCAGTTCGGAGGCGACATAGTTCAACTCGGCCTGCAGCCGGACGCGCTCGCGCGTGCCATTGGCCGGGGCGAGACCGGCCTCGGGCTTCAGGTCGGCGACATATTGCAGGATTGCGGGCGCCTCGAGCAGCACCTCGCCGTCGTCGAGTTCCAGCGCCGGCACATAGCCCAGCGGGTTGATGCGCGCGAAGTCCGCGCCGCTCTCGGTGGTCTTGGCGGTTAGATCGACCTTCTCGATCCGGTGATCGATGCCGGCCTCGTTCAGCGCGATATGCACCGACTGCGAGCAGACGCCGGGGCTGTAGTAGAGTTTCATCTGGGATCCTTTCCTTTTTGGCCCACGAAGGGCTGCGGTATGGATAGGAACCATGATTTCTATTGTAAATCTGATTTCCATAGGATACTTGATTATCGAGTTTCCGATCAGTAACCGGAGGGACGAGCGATGGTGCTGAAGATGCGCAGGAACAAAGGACCGGCGACGCCCGAGTCCTGCCCGCTGCTCGAATGCATGGCGATCATCGGGGGGGCCTGGACGCCGAACATCATCTGGTATCTGCGCGCCGGCCCGCGCCGGTTCAGCGAGTTGCGCGCCGACATCCCGCAGATTTCGCCAAAGGTCCTGACGACCCGGCTGCGCGAGTTGGAGGATGTCGGCGTGGTCGAACGGACGGTGATCCCGACCTCGCCACCCTCCGTGGAATATGCGCTGAACGACCTCGGCCGCCGTCTCGTGCCGGCGATCGAGGCCATCGCCGAGGTCGGCGAGGAGCTGAAGCGCCGCGCCGCCGATGGCGCGATCGACGGCGGCGCAACGCCGAGGCTGAAGCACTTCCGCGCCGTTCGCGCCCGGGAAGCGGCGGAGTAGCGGCAGCGGCCGGACGGCGCGACCGCCCGGCCGCTCCGGGTCACGCCGCGACCGCCTTGCGCGCCGGGAAGTCGATGTCGGTGGCGGCGACGTGGTTGAGGTAGTTGGTGAAGATATTCGCCACCACGTTGCCCACGGTCTCGACGATATCGGCTTCGGACAGCCCGGCGTCCCTCGCCGCCGACAGGTCGGCGTCCGAGACCATCCCCTTCGCGGCGACGATGGACTTGGCCAGCCCCAGGATCGCCGCCGTGCGCGGATCGTCCGAGCGCCCGGCGAGGTGCGCCTCGATCGCCTCGGGGGCGACCTTGAGCCCGGCCGAGATCGCGGCATGGGCCGAGGCGCAGTAGTCGCAGGCATTGGCGCCTGCGACGGTGAGCGCGATCGCCTCGCGGGTGCGGGCGTTGAAGCCGCCGCGGCCGAGCGCCTCGCCGAGGCCCAGAAGCCCGGTCAGCACGGCGGGCTGGTTGGCGGCGACGCGGTAGAGGTTCGGCACCATGCCGATCTTGCCCTTGATCGCGGTGAAGAGCGCCGCAGCCTCGGGGCTGGCGGCGGCATCGGAGACTTGGGTGAGACGCGCCATGGAATCTGTCCTTTCTGGTGGATGGGGGTTCAGGCCGAGACCATGTCGGTTTCGGGTTTGGAGAGGCCGATGACCGTCACGACAGCCGCGCCGTTCAGCAGGTAGAAGGCCGCGTCGAGCCCGGAGAACCCGAGAACGAAGGGCAGGATCAGGAACAGCACGCCGACCGCCAGATCGACGGCGAGGTGCAACTTGTAGGGCAGCACACGGACCAGACCGAGGTGGTGGTCGGTGAAGACTGTCAGCAGGAAGGCCGCAACACCGACGATGGGCGAGATGGTCAGGGCGAGCGGGTGCGACCCGCCGAGCCCGAGCAGGAACGGCAGGCCGATCAGGGCCAGCGCGACCGGATAGTCGAGCCAGGCATGGATGGTCTTGGTGACGAAGCGCATGGCGCAGGGTCCTTTCATCATGGTTTCGGAAGCGGCCAGTGTGCCGCTAGCCCGAGATACGTGCGATGAACTGGACGATGAATGTTAGATAATACATCACTTGTGCCGGATCGTCCGGATTAGTGGTCGATTGGCCCTGATTGGCGCGTGCGTATCGGGCTGCGGCGGACCTTACCGCCGCGGCAGGTCGATCACGCGGATTTCAATATCGGCATTGGTGCGGGCGCCGATGCGGTCGTAAAAGGGTCGGGCCGAGGCGTTGCCGACCCACAGATCCGCGACGATGGCGGTGCATCCCAGCGCGCGCGCCCGCCGACTGAGCGCCTGCACCAGCAAACTCCCGAGGCCCTGGCTCCGGGCGCCCTCCGCCACCACGAGATCGGCAAGCCAGAGGGTCCTGTCCCGTGTATGGAGTTCGAAGCGTCGGCAAGAGGCGGCGAGCCCCAGAATCTCGCCCCCGCGTTCGGCGACAATGACCTCGATCCATCGCTCCGGCCCGAAGCACGCCTCGGCGATCATCGCGGTGTCGCCGCCGGGATCGGGATCGGCGACATGGGCGGCCAGCGCGCGCGACAGCTGCGCGATGGCCGCCGCATCGCAGGATTGCGCATCCCGGATCGTCACGGGCGCGGCGCTGGTCACGCCGCGCGCGCGGTGTCGCCGCCAGCCTTGCGCAACTGCCGGACCGCCGCGGGCGAGACGCCGATCTCCTTCTTGAACACCCGGCTGAACGCCGATTCCGAGGCATAGCCTGAAAGCTCCGCCGCCTCGGCGACTGTGAGGCCGCGCCCGGCCAGCGCCTCGCGCGCGATCTGCATCCGCCAGGAGGTGACATAGGCCATCGGTGTCACACCGAGACGCGCGCTGAAGCGTTCGGCAAAGCCGGTGCGCGACAGCCCGGCCTCGCGCGCGAGGCTCGCCACCGACCAGTCCTCGGCCGGGATGCGGTGAAAGGCGGTGAGCGCGCGCGCAAGATGCGGATCGGCGAAGGCGGCAACCCCGCAATCCTGCGCACCGGCCTGTTCGATATGTGCCCGGATCGCCTGCGCAAAGATCGCCTCGGACATCTTCAGCGCGATCAGATCGCCACCCAGCCGCGCGCCGCCCGCCTCCGCGCCGATGACCTTGAGCGTCGCCTCAAGCCACGGCCCGGCCTCCTCGCCATAGCCGCGCAAGTGGATGAAGGGCGGCAGGCGGTCGAACAACAGGTGCCGCGAGCCTTCGGCCAGCGCGAAATGGCCGCAGATGAGTTGCGTGTCGCGGGGGCTTTCGTCGCCGCCCCAGACCAGCGTCCCGTGGCCGGGAAATCCCGCGCGCGTCAGGATATCGTCAAGCGGCAGCGCCTCGTCGGGGCCGGTGTGGCGGCAGGACAGAACATGCGCCGCCCCGTGGGGGATCACGATTAGGTCGCCCTGCGCCAAATGCACCGGCGCCGCCTCGCCCGCCACCCGCACCAGCGCCTCGCCGCGGTGGGCGAAATGGAAGCGCGCCACGTCACGAAACGCGGGCACGCGCACGCCCCATGGCTCGGTGAAGCTGGTGCGGAAGTAGAGCGTCCCCCGGAGCGAGAGGCGGGTCAGGATGTCACTGAGCAGGTCCAACATGGCGCAGAGTTTATCAGCAGAATCAGCGCCGTCCAGACTGCGGGACGATCAGGCATGAATGCTGAACTTTCCGGCATTCAAACGCCGCAGTCGATCGGGCATCTGGGGGGTGTCGAAACCACCAACCAGGAGACGCCAAGATGAAGACCTTGACCCTTGCCCTCGGGCTTGCCCTTGCCGCCACAGGCCTTGCCGCCCAGGCCGACGAGCCCATGAACGACCTCGAGATCGCCCACACCGCCTATACCGCCGGCACGCTCGACATTCGCTATGCGCATCTGGCGCTGGCGGTTTCCGAGAACAAGGCGGTGCGCGACTTCGCCCAGACCATGATCCGCGACCACTCGGCGGTGAACGAGGCCGCCGGCGCGCTGATCGCCGAGTTGAACGTCACGCCGCAGGACAACCCGCTCAGCCAGGCGTTGGTCGAAGGCGCGGCGGACAAGCGCGCGGAACTGATGGCGCTGACCGGCAATGCCTTCGACTGCGCCTATGCGACGAACGAGCTCGGCTATCATCAGGTCGTCAACATGACCGTCGCCGAAAGCTTCATTCCCGCCGTCACGGTGGAACCGCTGAAGGCGCTGCTCGAGGATGCGCTGGTCACGTTCCGCGCGCATGAACAGCATGCCGGGCACATGGTTGCGGGGTTGCAGTGCGCGGGCTGACGCATCCGACGCGCCGACGGTTCGGCCAGGGTCTGGGCGGCGCCTTGACCCTGACCGTTCTGCCGCGCGCCGCGAGGAGCCATGAAGGGACGCATGAGATCGCGGTGCGCATCGCCCGCTTCACGTTCGATCCCGACCGGATCGAGATCTTCGTCGGCGACAGCGTGACGTGGAGCAACGCGGATCTCGTCCCGCACACGGCGACGGCGGAGGATGGCGTCTGGGACACCGGCGCGCTCGACCGCGGCGGCGCGGGCCGGATCACGTTCGGGACGGTCGGCGAGCACCGCTATTTCTGCGCGTTTCACCTGCACATGAGAGGGGCCGTCGTCGTGCGCGCGAAGGCAGATGGCTGACCCGCACCGCGACGGAGCGGCTCTGAACCGCGGCGCTGCCGTAGCTCTGACAAATTCAGGAATGATCAACATGCGACGCTCCTTCGCATACCCGCTTGCCTTTGCCCTGCTGGCCGTTGTCGACCGCGGCGCGGTCTTGGCGCAGGTCACCGACACGCCGCCGACCGAGGTCGAGCCCGCGCTGCGCGTGCCTGCCGAGGATTACCGCACGCAATGGGTGCAGATCGGCGCCTTTTCGCTGCTGGCCGACGATCCCGCCGATGGCGCCCGCGAACTTCACACGGTCTATGCCGAGCGGGCGGCGGTCGAAGCCTATCTCGCGACGGGCGCGTTCCCGGATGGAACGCGGATCGTCAAGGAGGCATGGTCCACCCGGACCGAAGACCTCACGACCGGGACCGCCAGCTACGCAAGCGCGTTGCAGGGGCGCTTCGTGATGGTGAAGGACGCCGCCGGAACGCTGGGCCGCGGTCCCCGCTTCGGCGACGGCTGGGGCTGGGCGTTCTTCAGGGGCGCCGAGACGCGCCAGACCGTCACCGGCGATTACAAGGTCGATTGCCTCGCCTGCCACGAACCGGCGCGCGACCAGGGCCTTGTCTACCTCCAGGGCTATCCGCTGCTGCGCAAATGACTGCGCGCGGCCCGGGCGCCGCGACGGCGGCGCCCTCCACATCAAGGGAGACAGACCATGACCCAACCCATCACTCTCGTGAGCCACGCGCTCTGCCCCTACGTCCAGCGCGTCGCCATCGCGCTTGCCGAGAAGGGCGTGGCGCATGAACGGCGCGTCGTGGATCTCGCCGACAAGCCGCATTGGTTTCTGGAAATCTCGCCGCTCGGCCGCACGCCGGTCCTGAAGGTGGGCGACGCGGCGCTGTTCGAATCCGCCGCGATCCT
>CAZOZE010000073.1:0-7589 GCA_964584215.1 uncultured Rhodobacterales bacterium | reverse complement strand
GCGCAGCGCAGACAGGTCGCTCGCCCGCGCCAGCCCCGGCTTGTTGACCAGCCGCAGAAACAGCGACAGCGCCGAGAGTTGCAGCGACATCAG
Source organism: uncultured Rhodobacterales bacterium (assembly GCA_964584215.1). Lineage (GTDB taxonomy): Bacteria > Pseudomonadota > Alphaproteobacteria > Rhodobacterales > Rhodobacteraceae > Rubrimonas. The sequence goes on along the minus strand of CAZOZE010000073.1, from coordinate 7,496 downwards.
CCGCGCCGCCGCTCCACCGCGTCCCAGATCAGCGCCGCGCCGTTGACGCCGTCGAAGCGTTCAAGCTCCTGCAAGCCGGTGGGCGAGGTGACGTTGATTTCGGTCAGGTTGCCGCCGATCACGTCGATGCCGACGAAGATCAGCCCGCGCTCCTTCAGCACCGGGCCGATGGCGGCGCAGATCTCGCGGTCGCGCGCGGTCAGCGCGTCTTTCGTCGCCACGCCGCCGACGTGCATGTTCGAGCGGGTCTCGCCCTTTTGCGGCACGCGGTTGATGGCGCCGATCGGGTCGCCGTCCACCAGAATCACCCGCTTGTCGCCGTCGGCCACGGCGGGCAGGAATTTCTGCGCGATCAGCGGCTCGCGGTTCAGCCCCATGAACAGCTCATGCAGCGCGGCGAGGTTGGCGTCCGCCTGCGGCAGCCGGAACACCCCCGCGCCGCCGTTGCCGTAGAGCGGCTTCAGGATCATGTCGCCATGCTCCTCCCGGAACGCGCGGATGTCGGCCAGCCCGCGCGCGATCATCGTCGGCGGCCCGAGATGGGCGAAGTCCAGCACCAGCAGCTTCTCCGGGCAGTTGCGCACCCAGAACGGATCGTTGACCACCAGCGTCCTGGGGTGGATGCGCTCAAGGATGTGCGTGGTGGTGATGTAGCCCATGTCGAACGGCGGATCCTGACGCAGCAGCACCACGTCCCACGCGCCGAGATCGACCTGCCGCCGCTCGCCCAGCGTGAAGTGATCGCCCTTGCGGCGGCGCACCGTCAGATCCCAGCCGGTCGCCAGCACCCGCCCCTCGCGCCACACCAGCGCCTCGGGGTGGTAATAGAACAGCGCATGCCCGCGCGCCTGCGCCTCCTCCGCCATGCGGAAGGTGCTGTCGCCGTCGATGTTGACGGCGGCGATCGGGTCCATCTGGATGGCGACGCGCAGCGACATGGGGGGTTTCCCGGCTTCAGGCGCGCTGGCGGCGCGGATCGGTGATCGACAGGACGTGGCTGACCACCTGCGTCACGCCGGGGATCGAGGCGGCGAGGCCGGTGACGCGCTCAAGCTCCGCGTCCGAGCGCGCCAGCCCGATCAGATGAACCACGCCGCGATGCGTCTCGATGTTGTAGTTCACCGAGGCGACGTCGGGGTCGCCGATCATCTTTGTGCGCAGCTGCGTGGTGATCCACAGGTCTTGCGAATAGCGCTGCACGCCGGGGTCGCCGTCGATGGTCAGTTCGTTGATCACCTCGCGCACGCCCGGCGCGGCGAAGGCCAGCTCCTGCGCCTTGATCGCGTCGGCGCGCGTCGAGACCGCGCCGCTCAGCAGCACGCGGCCCTCGATCACGTCCACGCCGACACGGCGGAACAGCTCGGCGGAATGGTTGGCGAGATTGTTGTTGATGGTGGTCTCGGTCTCGATGTCGTTCAGCGCGTCGCGGGTGGTGCGCTCCTGCCCGACGCCTGCGCCGACCACCGTGCCGACGGCGGCGACCGGAACGGCGGCGCAGCCGGACAGAAGCGCCAGCATCGCCGCTGCTAACGCGGCGCGCCGGATAAGGGGTCTGCTCATGTGCTTCACCATGCCTCGATGACGCGGGCGTTCTCCACCACGTCCACCGCGCCGTCTGGCCCCACGAAGGCCGCGTCGAAGCGAACGGGCGCTTCGCCCGTCTGTTCGAGCACCATATACCGAAGCGCCGCCGCCTCCAAGCGCGCCCATTGCGCGGGCGTGATGCAGTCGCGCGTCAGCGCCGCGCGGCCGCCCTTGACCTCGACGAACACGATCACGCCGCCGACGCGCGCCACCAGGTCGATCTCGCCGCCCGGCGCCTCGCCCGCCTGCGCGCGGGGCGGGCGCCAGCGGCGGGCGAGCACCGCGCCGCCAAGGCCCTGGTAGTGGCGCGCGGCGGCGTCCTCGGCCATCAGGCCCAGCTTGTGGTTGCGTCTGCCCCATGCGCGGCGGGGGTTGCTCATCGCTTGAGCGCCAGCGCGCGCTGATAGACCGCCGTGCGCGGCGCGCCCAGCGCCTCGGCCACTTCGCGCGCGGCGTCCTTGACCGACGCGCCCTCCAGCGCCGCGCGCAGCGCCGCGTCGATGGCGTCGGGCGTCGCCGGGGCGTCGGCGGGCCGGCCGATCACCACCACGATCTCGCCTTTCGGATCGGCCTCCTCCGCATAAGCCGCCGCCAGCGCCGCCAGCCCGCCGCGCCGCGTCTCCTCGAACCGTTTGGTCAGCTCGCGGCACACCGCCGCCGGGCGGTCGCCGAACGCCGCCAGCATCGCCGCCAGCGCATCGGCCAGACGGTGCGGGCTTTCGTAGAACACCAGCGTCGCGGGGACGGTGGCGAACTCCGCCAGAAACCGGGCGCGCTCGGCCTGTTTCACGGGCGCGAAGCCCGCGAACAGGAAGCGGTCGGTCGGCAGCCCCGCCACCGACAGCGCCGCCAGCACGGCGGAGGCGCCGGGGGCGGCGATCACCGGCAGCCCCGCGTCGATGGCCTCGCGCGCCAGCCGCCAGCCGGGGTCGGCCACCAGCGGCGTGCCCGCGTCGGAGACCAGCGCCACCGCCTGACCGTCCGCGATGCGCGCCAGCAGGCCCGGCCGCTGCGCCGCGCCGTTGTGGTCGTGATAGGGGATCAGCGGGCGATGGTTCAGCGCCACGCCGTGGATGTCGAGCAACTGGCGCGTGCGCCGCGTGTCCTCCGCCGCGATGGCGTCGGCGCGGGTCAGGATGTCGAGGCCGCGCAGCGTCAGGTCGTCAGCCGCGCCGATGGGCGTCGCCACCAGATAAAGGCCGGGCGACAGCGGCGCGGTCTCGCCGCGCGCGCGCGGATCGCGTTTACTTGTTGGAGCGGTGGCCATAGCATCCTGCCGCCGCCTCCCGCGAGGCGGCTGTTGATTTATGCGAGGATCACTAATGCGCCGGACCGCGACGCCCGTCATCCCTTTTTTCCGCTCGATATTGGCGCTGGCGGGGCTGGCGCTTTCCGCCTGCGCGCCGCAGCCGCAGCCGCAGATCGGCGCGCCGGTGACCGCCGCGCCCAGCGCGCCGCAGGCGCCGGGCGTGGCGGCCTCCGGGCCGGTCCCCGTCGCGCTGCTCATCCCGCGCGGCGCGGGCGAGGCGGGGGTGCAGGCGCTGGCGGCGGACATCGAGGCGGCGGCGCGGCTGGCGGCGGCGGAGGCGGGGCGGATCGAGCTGCGCGTGTTCGACACCGCCGCCAACCCCGCCCGGGCGGCGCAGGCGGCGCAGGCGGCGGTGAGCGGCGGCGCCGCGCTGCTGCTGGGGCCGCTCTACAGCGCCACCACCCGCGCGGTGCGCCCGGTGGCGACGGGCGCGGGCGTCACGGCGCTGTCGTTCTCCTCCGACAGCGCGGCGGGCGGCGCGCCGGTGTTCGTGATGGGCGACCTGCCCGAGAACGAGGCCGACCGGCTGATGGGCTACGCCGCGTCGCAGGGCGTGGGCTCGGTCGCGATCGTCCGGCCGGAAAGCGATTATGGCGCGCTGTCGGAAGCGGCGGCGCGCGACGGCGCCGCGCGCCACGGCGTGCGCGTGGTCGAGACGCTGCGCTATCCGCGCAGCTTCGAGGGCGTGCAGGCGGCGCTGGGCGAGGGCGCGGGCGGCCTGCGCGCCAGCGGCGCCGAGAGCGTGCTGATCCCGGACAACGGGCAGGCGCTGCGCGCGGTCGCGGCGTTCCTCGACTATTACGACGTCTCGCCGCGTTCCGTGCGCTTCATGGGGCTGGGCCTGTGGCGCAATCCCGAGACGCTGCAGGAGCCGACGCTGCGCGGCGGCTGGTTCGCCGGCCCCGATCTGGCGGCGGCGGCGGATTTCGAGGCGCGGTTCCTCGCCGCCGTCGGCCGGACGCCGCACCCGCTGGCGTGGCTCGGCTATGACGCGGTGCGCGCGGCGGCGCAGCTGCTGGCCGGGGGCGGCGCGGCGCCGTTTTCGCCGCAGGCGGTCGCGGGCGCGGATTTCGACGGCGCTAGGGGGCCCTGGCGCTTCACCGCCGACGGCGCCAACCGGCGCGGGCTGGCGGTTTTCGAGGTGACGGAGGAAGGCTTCGCGGTGCGCGATCCGGCGCCGCTGTCGCTGGGCGCGGGGCTTTAGCCGCCTTGCCCCGCGTCGCCGCCGTCCCCGCCGCCGCCAACGCCGCGCTGCTGGATTTCGCCGCCGTCGAAGCCGCGCGCGCCGGTGCGGGCGCGGAGACCGCGCGCGCGCTGGCGGCGCGGATGCTGCGCGCGCGGCTGAAAGCCCTGCGCGACGCGGCGCGCGCACGGCTGGAGCGCGGCGAGGCCGACGGGCTTGAGACCGCGCGCGCGCTGGCGGCGGCGGCGGACGCGGTGGTGACCGGCGCGCTGGAGGCCGCCGCGCTGCTGCACCCCAATCCCAACCCCACCGAGGGCGAGAAGCTGACCGTCGCGGCGGTGGGCGGCTATGGCCGCGCCGAGATGGCACCGTTCTCCGACGTCGATCTGCTGTTCCTGCGCCCGTGGAAGCAGACCGCCTGGGGCGAGAGCTTCATCGAAACCACGCTCTATCTGCTATGGGATCTGAAGCTCAAGGTCGGCTATGCGGTGCGCACCGCCGACGACTGTCTGCGGCTGGCGCAGGACGACGCCACGATCCGCACCGCGCTGCTTGAGAAGCGCTGGATCTGGGGCGACCGGGGGCAGCTCGACGCGCTCGACGCGCGGCTGTGGAAGGAGCTGTTCGCGCGCACCGGGCCGCAGTTCGTCGAGATCAAGCTGGCCGAGCGCAGCGCGCGCCACGCCCGCAACGGCGGCTCGCGCTATCTGGTCGAGCCGAACGTGAAGGAGAGCAAGGGCGGCCTGCGCGATCTCCAGACGCTCTACTGGATCGCCAAGTATCTCTATCACGCCGACACGGTGGGCGATCTGGTGGCGGGCGGCGTGTTCACGCCCGACGAGGTCGCCACCTTCTCCGCCGCCGAGCGGTTCCTGTGGACCACCCGCTGCCACCTGCACTGGGTGGCCGGGCGCGCGCAGGAGCAGCTTTCCTTCGATCTGCAGGTCGAGGTCGCCGACGCCATGGGCTACGCCGACGAGGGCGGGCGGCGCGGCGTCGAGCGGTTCATGCAGGATTATTTCCGCGCCGCCAAGGACGTCGGCGACCTCACCCGCTGGTTCTGCGCCGCGCTGGAGCAGCGCCAGAAGAAAAGCCGCCGCAACTTCGGCGCGCTGGTCCGCGCCTTCGGGCTGGGCGGAACCACGCCGCTGGCGCCCGGCTTCGTCTTGCGCGACGGGCGCATCGACGTGGCCGACCCCGCGCTGTTCGCGACCGAGCCGGTGGCGATGCTGCGGCTGTTCGAGGAGGGGCTGCGCACCGGCGCGCTGATCCATCCCAACGCCATGCGCGCGGTCGCCGCCAGCCTCGACAGCATCGACGACGCCCTGCGCGCCGATCCGGAGGCGAACGCGATCTTCCTGCGGCTGCTGGCCCGCTCGCAAGACCCCGAGCGCGCGCTCAGGCGCATGAACGAAAGCGGTCTGCTGGGCCGGTTCATACCGCAGTTCGGGCGCATCGTGGCGATGATGCAGTTCAACATGTATCACAGCTACACGGTGGATGAGCACACCATCATGGCCATCGCGGGCCTGGCGCGCATCCGCGCGGGCGCGTTGCTGGCCGATCTGCCGGTCGCCACCGACATCCTGAAGGCCGGCGTCGATATGGAGGTTCTGTCGGTCGCGCTGTTCCTGCACGACATCGGCAAGGGGCTGCCGCAGGATCATTCCGAGGTCGGCGCCATGGTCGCGCGCGATCTCTGCCCCCGGCTGGGGCTGGACGCGGCGCAGAGCGGGATGGTCGAGTGGCTGGTGCGCAATCACCTGCTGATGAGCGACACCGCGCAAAAGCGCGACATCGCCGACCCGCGCACCGTGCGCGCCTTCGCCGACGTGGTGCGCAGCCCGGAGCGGCTGCGCCTGCTGCTGGTGCTGACCGCCTGCGACATCCGCGCGGTGGGGCCGAACGTCTGGAACAACTGGAAGGCGCAGTTGTTGCGCGCGCTCTATTACGACACCCGCGCCGCGCTGACCGGCGGCGCCGAGCGGCTGTCGCGCGGCGAGCGGGTGGACGAGGCGAAGGAGACGCTGCGCGCCGCGCTGAAGGACTGGCCCGCGGAGGCGGTCGAGGCCGAGATCGCGCGCCATTATGCGCCCTACTGGGTGGGGCTGGACGACGACGCGCGGCTCGCCCACGCCCATCTGGCGCGCGACGGCGACCCGGCGGGCGTGGCGATCCGGCTCGACCCCGACCCCTCGCGCGACGCGACGCGGGTGCTGATCCTGATGGCGGATCATCCTGGCCTGTTCAGCCGCATGGCCGCGGCGATGGCGCTGGCGCGCGCCTCGGTGGTGGACGCGCGCACCTACACCACCGCCGACGGCATGGCGACCTCGGCGTTCTGGATCCAGAACCATGAGGGCGGGCCGTATGCGCCCGCGCAGTTCGACCGGCTGCGCCGCACCATCGCCCGCGCGCTGAGCGGCGAGATCGCGCCGCGCGCCGCGCTTGCGGAACGGCGGCGCGGCGCGCGCAGGCGTGAGCGCGCGTTCGAGGCGCCGACGCGGATCGTCTTCGACAACGACGCCTCCGACATCTACACCGTGATCGAGGTCGAGACGCGCGACCGCTTCGGCCTTTTGTCCGACCTGACCGGCGTGCTGGCGGGGGGCGGCATCAATATCTTCTCCGCCGTGATCGCCACCTACGGCGAACAGGCGGTGGACGTGTTCTATGTGAAGGACCTGTTCGGTCTGAAAATCCGCTCCGCCGCCAAGCAGGAGGCGATCCGCAAGCGCCTGCGCGCCGCCATCGACCGCGCCGCCGCCGAGGCCGAAGCGCCTGCGGGCGCGGTGCGGGAGGTCTAGTGGCCGGGGCGCGGGGCAAAAGGCTGGCGCGACCGGTTGCGAGGCGCGGGCGGCGGTTGGTCGGAGCGGCCTCTCACGACGTCTCCAGCCGCCGGGCCATCGCCCGGCGGCCGGCGCGGCGGGTCGCGCCAGGTGCGCCCGGCGGCTTTCAAGGCCGCCGGGCGGCGACGTCCGCCCCCAACGGGCGTCGCCTTCAGCGCCGCCCGGGCGGACGCCGCCGCCCTATGTCGCGCACGGTGTCGCCGCCGGGATCGGCTGCGGCTTGCGCCTTCGCCGATGCGGCGCGCGCGCCCTGCCACTGGCAGGTCGCTTTCGCGCGCCGCACGCCCCGCACCGGCGGCCAGCGCCGTGCGCGACTGGCGCCAAAGCGCCCCAAGACGCCGACCTGCGCAGGCGCATCGCGCCCGCGCCGGCCCGGCGTGACCGCGCCATGACCCCCCGCCCGATCCGCCTGATGCGCGGCTTCGCGACCGTGGGTTCGTGGACCATGGCCTCACGCCTGCTGGGGTTCGTGCGCGACGTGATGATCGCGGGGCTGCTGGGGGCGGGGCCGTCGGCGGAGGCGTTCTTCGTGGCGTTCCGCCTGCCCAACATGTTCCGCCGCTTCTTCGCC
>CAZOZE010000072.1:0-5607 GCA_964584215.1 uncultured Rhodobacterales bacterium | reverse complement strand
GTCGCGCCGCCCCTCGATCACGTTGCCGCGCACCAGCGCGTCGCGGGCGCCGTGGATGTCCACGCCGATCAGGTTGCCGAGCAGGCGGGCGCCCTCGACCCGCGCGCGGTCGGCCCCGGCCAGCAGCCGCACGCCGCTGTCAAACGCCTGGTGGTCGCCGCCCGAGCCGGTGATGGTCAGGCCCCGGATGGTCACGCCCGGCGCGGTCACGGTCAGCACCGTCCCCGCGCCCCCCGCATCCACCGTCGCGGCGCCGCCGCCCTCCAGCGTCACGGGCCGGTCGAGCGTGACCGGCCCGCGATGGTCTCCCGCCGCCAGCCGCAGCACGTCGCCCGGCGCGGCGGCGGCGACGGCGCGCGCCAGCGCCCCCGGCTCGGCTGGCACGACCGTCTCGGCGCCCCAGGCGGGGGCGGCGAGCAGGCCGAGCAGCAGGACCAGCCGGGGGCGCATCGCCGTCACGCCCCGCGCGGCTCGACGAACATCCGCCCGCGCATCTCCATGTGCAGCGCGTGGCAGAACCACTGGCAGTAGTACCAGTGCACGCCGGGCCGGTCGGCGGTGAAGGTGACCGACGCGGTCGCCTGCGGCGCCACCTCCATCGCCACGCCGTAATTGGCCAGCGTGAAGCCATGGGTCAGGTCGTCGATGTCGTCCATGTTGGTGACCACCACCGTCACCTCGTCGCCCTGCTTCACGGTGAAGCTCTCAAGGCTGAAGGCCGGGGCGTAGGAGGTGATATAGACCCGCACCTTGTTCCCGTCGCGGATCACGTCCGCCGCGTCCTCGGGGTCCACCCCGTCGGCGCGCGCCATCGCCACCGCATCGGCGAACATCGGGTCGTCGCGCGACCAGACATTGACCGGATTCACGATGTCGGCCCGCACAAGAACCACGTCATGCGGTTCGGCGAAGGTCGGGCCGTCGTGCACCACCGCCATCGCGTCGGTGGCGATGTCGATGATCTGCTCGTTCTCCGGCTTCAGCGGCCCGACGTTGAGGAACCGGTCCTTGGAGAACTTGTTGAGCGAAATCAGCCAGGCGCCGTCGGCCTCTTTGGTCTCGCCCATGGTCGTGTGGTTGTGGCCCGGCTGGTAGTGCACATCGACCTTGGAGATGATCGGGTCCACGTCCTCTCCGGCATATTTGCGGATCGCCTTGTCGATGTCCCACTTCACGATCTGGCTGTCGAGGAAAAGCGTCGTGTAGGCGAAGCCCTTGCCGTCGAAAGCGGTATGCAGCGGCCCCAGCCCCAGCTGCGGCTCGGCCACGATGCAGGAGCGCGGGTCGGCGTTGTCGGTGAACAGCGCGTCAACCTTGGTCACGTCGATCACCGAGGCCGTGGGCGAGAGCTTGCCGTTGATGACGACATGGCGCTGATCCGGCGCGGTGTTGACGCCGTGCGGGCTGTTGGGGATCGGAATGTAGCGGGTGTAGTTCTTGTTCCGGCCCTTGCGCCCGTCCAGCACCTTGACGCCGTTCAGCACCTGATAGTCGCCCGCCGCGACGCCGGCCTCGATCTCCTTGATGTTGAACACCACCACATGATCCATCTCCGAGGCGGTCATCTCGGCGAGGTTCATGCCCATTTCGGAGTTGTAGCTGGTCGAGAAGGCGTATTTGCCCTGATAGTCGCAGTCGGTGTTGTCGAGGTTGCCGCTGACGATCACCTGCCAGGCGACCTCCATCGCATCGCCGTCGATGGCGGTGAAGATGTTCACATACTGCGACGGATCGTCGAGGATCTTGCCGTCGTTGACCAGCGGCGTCTCATGCTCGCCGTTGGCGAAGACATAGCCGGTGCGCGGATATTTCTGCGGGCGCATGCCGTGGATGTCGTGCGCGTTGGGGACCTCGATGATCTTGTCGCATTTCATCACGTCGCAGCGCACGCGGGCGACGCGGGTGTTGGCCTTGTCGTTCATGAACAGATAGCGCCCGTCATAGGTGCCGTCGGTGAACGACATGTGCGGGTGATGCAGGTCGCCGTTGTCGTAGGTCTGCCTGCCCCGCGCCGCGAGGAACGCCCTGGTCTCCTCGGTCAGGCCCTCGGTGAGGATCTTGAGGCTCTCGTTGGTCTGGCCCCAGCCGGTGGCCGAGCAGCGGTTGAACACCGGCACGCGCATCAGCTCGCGCATCGAGGGAAAGCCGAGGATGCGCAGCTCGCCGGTCTGGCCCGAGGACCAGAAGCCGTAATACGCGTCAAGCTCGCCCGGCTTCAGCTCGAAGCCCGCCGCCTTCGCGGGCGTCGGCATCGCCACCATGGCCCCCGCCCCGCCCATCGCCGCGCCGGCGCCGGCCAGCAGCGCCAGCTTCGCCGGGCCGGTCATCAGGTCGCGGCGGGTTACGCCCGATTCACTGACGCCCGGTTTCATGTCGTCGGTGTCTGACATGTGGTCTCTCCCCTTGCTCATGTCGCTTTCTCCAGCGCGCGGTCGAGCGCGGCGGCCGAGGCCGCGGTGCGCTTGTCAAACGCCTCGCGCTTTTTCTTCTTCAGGATCACGACCGGACATTTCTGGTCGCTCTGGTAGAGCACCTGACAGTGCATACAGTTCAGGCACTCGTTGGGGTTGATCTCGCCGGTCGGATGGATCGCCTGCACCATGCATTCATTGGCGCAGGTCTGGCAGGGCCGCCCGCACTCGGGATAGCGCTTGAGCCAGTCGAACATCCTGAGCCGCGCCGGGATCGCCAGCGCCGCGCCCAGCGGGCACAGATAGCGGCAATAGAACCGCTCCACGAACAGCCCGACGCCCAGCAGGAACAGCGCATAGAGCACGAACGGCCAGGCGCGGTCGAACTTGAGGATGATCGCGGTCTTGAACGGCTCGACCTCCGCCAATTTCTCCGCCTGGCCGATCGAGGCGAGCGAGACGCCGAACAGGCCGAGGAAGATCATGTATTTCAGCGCCCACAGCCGCTCATGCAGCCCCCAGGGCAGCGTCCATTGCGGGATGCGCAGCGCCTTGGCGAGGCGGTTGGTCAGCTCCTGCAAGGCGCCGAACGGGCACAGCCAGCCGCAATAGGCGCCCCTTCCCCAGAACAGCAGCGCCGCCGCCACCGAGAACCACAGGATGAAGGTCATCGGGTCCAGCAGGAAAGCGTCCCAGCTGAACCCGCTCATCAGCGCGCCCGCCAGCGCCATCAGGTTCACCACCGACAGCTGCGCATTGGCCCACCAGCCCAGAAACACCAGCGTCACCGACAGGAACGCGATGCGGAACCAGAAGGTGAAGGCTTCCGAGCGCGTGACATAGTTCTGAAAAAAGAACGCTCCGGTCAGGATGGTCAGCATGGCCCCGAGGCCGACAATCTCGGGCGTCTTGTCGCGCCAGATCCGCCGCCACAGCGCCGCCTTGGCGTCGGCCTCGTCCTGCGGCGCGGCCGACGCGACCGGCGCGACCGGCGCTTCTGCGGCGACCGGGCGCAGATAGCGCGCGGGCGGCTGATAGCCGAGGTCGAAGCTGATGAACGCCTTGTCGATCGGGCCGACCGCGCGCTGCGCCAGAAGCTGCAGACGCCACGGCGCGGCGGGGTCGAAGCCCGCGTCGGCGGGGATCTTGAACAGGTCTATCTCGCTGAAGCTGGGCGCGCCCGGCGCGGCGATGGCGCCGAGGCGGCGGTGCTGGCGGTCGCGGAAGCGCACAGAGGCGTCGCCCTGCGTCAGATGAATGCGGTCGAAGATGCCGCCGCGCACATAGCCCGATCCCTTGAAGGAATACCGCCCGCGCCCCGCCACCATGATCGCGTGCTCGCCCGGCTTGAGCCACTCGGCCAGGCTGGCGTATTCCGCCGGTCCCAGCAGGCTCAGGCCCACTGCGGGAATGCTGACCAGCGCCGCGTGCATGTCGATCCAGGTCTCGGCCTGATCGCCCGCCTCCGGCCGGGCGGCGGCGCGCGCGTCGCCGCTGTCGGCGAAGGCGGCGTTGATCTGGCCCACGTCCAGCGTCAGCCGCCGGATCGCGCCCTCGCCCGCCAGCGTCGTCCAGTCGGCGGTCTCGCCCGCATCGGGGTCAAGCTCGAACTTCGGCCCCGTCGGCTCGACCGCCGCAGACATGCCGCCAAGGCCCAGCGCACGCGCCACCCGAACGCCCGAGCGCACCACGCTGTCGTCGATGACCATGATCGTCACCGTCGCGCCGGAGATGATGTCGAGGTCGTGCTCCGCGCCCGCCGCCGCCGCCGCGAGGTCCAGCCCGGCGTAGCTTTCGGTCAGCGCGCGTATCTTCGTCTCCGGAATTCCGATCAGCACGATAGGCTCATGGTGGCGCATCAGCCGCGCGCCCAGCAGCCGCGCATCGAGGCCGACCGCCGCCAGCACGTCGATCGGCTTGCCGGAATAGCCGGTGGTGCCGACGAAATCCGTGGTCACGAACGCCCAGCCGATCGTTTCACCACCCTTCAGCACCGCCGCTACGGGCGGGTCGGCGCGGATCGGGCCGAAGGCGTCGGCGCCCGGCGCCAGATCGGCGGGCGCGGCCAGCGGCAACAGCTTGGCCAGCGCCGGGGCCTGCGTCGGCGTCTGCGCCTGCGCGGCGGCGCACCCCAGCGCCGCGACCGCCAGGGCGACCGCAAGACGCCGCACCGCGCGCGCAAAAAAGCTCATCGGCAGATCTCCATGGTCAGGCGCACAGGGTGGCGGGTTTCGCCGCCTTGCGCCTTGACTGTGGTTAAGTGTGCGCCGTCGCCGTGCGCTGCGTGGCGGGCATGCGCCGGGCGGGCCGGGTCGCAAAAGCCTCTCACCATGACGTCGATGTCGTCAAAGGCGCCCTTGAGGCCGTCGACGATCATCAACGCCCGGCCCCGGTCTGCGTCTGCGACGGCGGCGCGCAGCGTGCTCGCAAATGCCGACCTCTCAGTGTGACGCGATGAGGCCTCGGCTCAGGATGCGCGACGCCGGGCCGTGGCGCAAACGTCGGTGTCCGTCAATGAAGTTGTCGCCTCTGGTTTCATGGTCAGGCGGACATCTGGAGTGGCTGGCCGGCCATGGGGCCGCCGCCGCCAGCTTTCTGGGGGAGCGCGTCGGCGGCCCCATGGCCTTTGCGCCCGGGGTCAGGCCGTTCCGGGTTGAGCCAGACGTCGCCGATCGGTTTCCTGCAGCGGGTGTGACGTGACCATCGTTCCGGATGGCGAGCGCGGGCGGCCTGATAGACGGCGTGGCGCTGGTCGAGGATGGCGCGGTCCTGCTGGCGATGGCGCTGGTCGGGGGTGGCGAGACGGATGGCGCTGTGACGGTGCTCGCCGTTACGCCAGCGCACGAAACCGGCCACCCAGGCGCGCGCGGCCTCCAGGCTCTCGAAGCCCTTCTCCGACCATGAGGGGACATATTTGCAAGTCCGGAAGATCGCCTCGGAGAACGGGTTGTCGTTGCTGACGCGCGGCCGGCTGAAGCTGGCCGAGATGTGGCGGGCCTGATTGCGTCCGGATTGTCGCCGTGTGGTTCGGAGGATGCGGTACGGGCGGGGAGCGGCGCAGATGGCCGTGGATTTGCGGCGTTCTGGAGGGGTTTTGCCGCTCTGGCGCGGCGCCTTGGCGAAAAGCCCCGCGGGGCGCGTTGCGCCTCAGGCGCGCTGCTCGATGAAGTCGCGCATGGTGGCCGGTTTGAAGCGG
>CAZOZE010000071.1:0-8439 GCA_964584215.1 uncultured Rhodobacterales bacterium | reverse complement strand
GCCGCGCAGCGCGTCGTCGGAGAGCGCCGCCATCTGCGGCTCCAGCGCGTTGATCGCGGCGACGGTCTTGCGCGTCCCCTTGATCCTGCGGTCGTTGGCGGTGCCGAGCACCTTGCGCGCGATGAGGCCGAACATGCCGATTCAAGTCCCTTCCGCCCTGCGGCGATCAGTGGACGCTTGCCGCCCCGAAGCGGGCGGCTTATGTCCAGACGCGCCGCGCGGTGCCCAACAGCTCGCACGCGCCGTATCGGGCGGAGACGTAAGCGCCGCCCCCAATGCTGTCAACGCCGCAGCCCGTGCGCGCAGGGCCGGCTTCATCGCGTCCACCGGTCAGGAGCGCCGGGTCTGGGAGGTTACATGTCGTTTTCTTCGGTCACGTCCGCCGCCGCCATCGCCGCCGCCACCGCCCTTTGGCTCAGCGCCGCGCCGCTGAGCGCGCAGGAGGCGACCGCGCCAGCCGCCACGCCCGACACGGTGATCGCCAGCGTCAACGGCGCGCCGGTGACGCTGGGCGACCTGATCGCGGTGCGCGGCGATCTGCCCGCGCAGTATCAGCAGCTTCCCGATCAGGCGCTCTATGACGGCATCCGCCAGCAGCTCACTGACCAGACGCTGCTCATGCAGGCCGCAGAGAAAGCCGGGATCGACGCCGATCCGCAGGTGGCGCGCGCGGTGGCGATCCAGCGCATGGGCCTGCTGGCGGAATTCTTCATGCGCCGCGAAGTCGAGGCGCGGATGACCGAGGACGCCCTGCGCGCCGCCTATGACGCGCGCGTGACCGCCGCAGACCCGATCCCCGAGGTGCGCGCCAGCCACATTCTGGTCGCCGACGAGGGCAAGGCCAGCGCGCTTCGCGCCCAGATCGACGCAGGCGCCGATTTCGCCGCGCTGGCCGCCGAGCACGGCACCGACGGCACCAAGGCTCAGGGCGGCGACCTTGGCTATTTCACCCGCGAGATGATGGTGAAGGAATTCTCCGACGCCGCCTTCGCCATGGAGGTCGGCGCCGTGTCGCAGCCGGTTCAGTCGCAATTCGGCTGGCACCTGATAAAGCTGACCGACAAGCGCGATCAGCCCAGGCCGACCTTCGAGGCGAGCCGCGCCGAACTCGAACAGTCGGTGGGATCGGAGCTCGTGCAGCAAGTGATGACCGAGCTGCGCGACGGCGCCGCCATCGAGACGCCCGAGGATCGTCCCGGTCTCGGCGCGATCCGCGACGACGCGCTGATCGGCCGCTGACCGCGCCGGAACCGGAGGCCGCCATGGCGAAGACCGACGCCGTCTCCCCGTTCGCGCCCAGAGCGTTTCCGGCCCTGCCGCAGGTGCGCGGCGTGCGGCTGGCGGCGGGCGCGGCGGGGGTGCGCTACAAGGGCCGCGACGACGTGATGCTGGCCGAAATCGCGCCGGGCGCGGCGATCGCGGGCGTCTTCACCCGCTCGCGCACCCGCGCGGCGCCGGTGCTGTGGTGCGAAGAGCGCATCGCGGCGCGGCGCGCGGGCGCGCCCGCAGGCTCCGCAGGGCCAACCGTGTTCATCGCCAACTCGGGCAACGCAAACGCCTTCACCGGCGCGAATGGCGCGGCGGGCGCGCGGCGCATGGCCGAGGCGGCGGCGAGGGCGGTGGGCGCCGATCCGGCCAACGCCTTCGTCGCCTCGACCGGCGTGATCGGCGAGCCGCTGCCCGCCGAGCGCATCGAGGCGGCGGTCGGCGCCATCGCCGCGACGCTGGCGCCGGACGGATGGGAAAAGGCCGCCCGCGCGATCATGACCACCGACACCTTCCCCAAGGCGGCTGGGCGCGCGCTGACGCTGGACGGCGCGGAGGTGCGCATCGCCGGGTTCGCCAAAGGCTCCGGCATGATCGCGCCGGACATGGCGACCATGCTGGCCTTCGTCTTCACCGACGCGGCGGTGGCGCAGCCGCTGTTGCAGACCCTGCTGCGCGATGCGACGGACCGCAGTTTCAATGCGATCACCGTGGACAGCGACACCTCGACCTCCGACACGCTGCTGCTCGCCGCCACCGGCGCCAGCGGCGCGGGCGTGATCGCGGAGGAGAGCGACCCCCGCCTGCCCGCCTTCCGCGACGCGCTGCAAGCGGTGCTGCTGGAGCTGGCGCAGCTGGTGGTCAAGGACGGCGAGGGCGCGACCAAATTCGTCGCCGTCACCGTGACCGGCGCCGAGACCGACGCGGCGGCGCGGCGAATCGCGCTCAGCATCGCCAATTCGCCGCTGGTGAAGACCGCGTTCGCGGGCGAAGATCCCAACTGGGGCCGCATCGTCGCCGCCGTCGGCAAGGCCGGCGAGGCGGCGGACCGCGACCGGCTGTCGATCCGGTTCGGCGACATCGTGGTGGCCGAGAACGGCTGGGTTGCGCCGGGATACCGCGAGGCCGACGGCGCCGCCTACATGAAGAACGCCGAACTGGCGGTGGGCGTCGATGTCGGCGTCGGCGCGGGCGCGGCGACGGTGTGGACCTGCGACCTGACCTACGCCTATATCGCGATCAACGCCGATTACCGCTCATGAGCGCGCAAACGCGGGCGACGGCGTGACGCGCCTTGTGCTGGTCGCGGCCTGCGCGCTGATCGACGCCGACGGGCGCGTGCTGCTGGCGCAACGGCCCGAGGGCAAGAGCATGGCGGGCTTGTGGGAGTTTCCCGGCGGCAAGGTCGAGCCGGGCGAGACCCCGGAAGCCTGCCTGATCCGCGAATTGCGCGAGGAACTGGGCGCCGAAACGTGGAAAAGCTGCCTCGCCCCGCTCAGCTTCGCCAGCCACGCCTATGACGATTTTCACCTGCTGATGCCGCTCTACGCCTGTCGCCGGTGGCAGGGCGTGGCGCGGGGATTGGAAGGGCAGGCCCTGACATGGGCGCGGCCGCAGGCGCTGCGCGACTATCCGATGCCGCCCGCCGACGCGCCGCTGGTCGCCGTGCTGCGCGACTGGCTCTAGCGCTTGTCCGCGCCCGCGACCCGCACGCCGACGACCACCACGCCCAGCAACGCGCCCTGCCCCGCCACGAAGGCGCCCAGCGGCATGTCGAGAAACCGGATCGCGTCGCCGACAAGAAAACCGGCGGCGATCAGCAGCGCCCAGCCGCCAAGCAGCACTGCGGCGAGCGGGCCGTTCACGCCCATCGCGCGCACCGCGCCCCTTTTGCCGGTGATGGCCCCATAGACTTTGCGAATCATGAGCGTGTCGCCCTCCCAAGCGAGTTCCGGGAACTTTTCCGGCGCGCGTTGCGACGTGACGCCGCGCGACTCGGTGAACCTCTTGAAATTATATTACCGCAGATTTCGCGGCGCGCCATGGCGCCAAGGTGGTAGAACACAACCAATTCCGCGTGACGCAAATTTGTAATGTTGCGCATTGCCATCGGGCGCTTTCTGGTTAATTCTCTATTCAATCGACCCTGTCAGGGTTAAACCTGACTATGGGAATCGAAAAAAGGGGAAACGCCGATGTACGCCACGATCCAGATGTCGCCCTACGTGCATATCCAGGGCGAAGTATCCCGCCGTCTCGCCAACGGCGCGGTCGCGATCCGCTTGGGTGACCGTGAGTATGTCGGCGCGCCGCTGTCGCCGCCGGTGGGCGCGCTGAAAGCGGTTTCCTGACCCGCCCGCGCTGACCGGAGGTCCGATGCTCGAAAAACGGGCTTTTGCGCTGGACGACATCTATGTTCCCGTCAAACGCCGCCGCACGCTCGACGCGGGAAAGGTGGCGGCGCTCGCCGAGAGCATTCTGGAGCAGGGTCAGCAAATCCCCATCAGGGTGCGGCGCGACGGCGACCGCTATGTGCTCGTTGAAGGGCTGCACCGGCTCGAAGCCTGCCGCAGCCTCGGCGAGGAAAGCATCGACGGCGTGCTGGTGCACGCCGCTTTGCGCTGAAGCGCCCGCCACGGTCAATCGGCGAACGGGTCGGTGACGAGGATCGTGTCGTCGCGCTGCGGGCTGGTTGACAGGATCGCCACCGGCGTCTCGATCAGTTCCTCGACCCGCTTGACATATTTGATCGCCTCGGCGGGCAGGTCGAGCCAGCGGCGCGCGCCCTCGGTGCTGCCGGACCAGCCGGGCAGCGTCTCGTAGATCGGCTCGACGCGCGCCTGCAGCGCCGCCGCCATCGGCAGGTGGTCGATCCGCTCGCCATCGAGGCGATAGCCGGTGCAGATGCGCAATTCATCAAAACCGTCGAGCACATCCAGCTTGGTCAGCGCGATGCCGGTGACGCCCGCCACCTGACAGGTCTGGCGCACCAGCGCCGCGTCGAACCAGCCGCAGCGCCGCTTGCGCCCGGTGACCGTGCCAAACTCATGCCCGCGCTCGCCCAGCCGCTGGCCGGTGGCGTCGCTCAACTCGGTCGGGAACGGCCCCTCGCCCACGCGCGTCGTGTAGGCCTTGACGATGCCCAGCACGAAGTCGATGGCGTCCGGCCCGATCCCGGCGCCCACCGCCGCCATGCCCGCGAGCGTGTTGGAGGAGGTGACGAAGGGATAGGTGCCGAAGTCCACGTCGAGCAGCGCGCCCTGCGCGCCCTCGAACAGGATGCGCGCGCCCGCGCGGCGACGGTCCTTCAGCGTGCGCCAGACCGGCCCGGCGAACGGCGCGAGCCTGGGCGCAATCTCCATCAGCGCGGCGCGCAGCGCGGCGCGGTCGATCTCCGGCTCGCCCAGACCCCGGCGCAGCGCGTCGTGATGCGCCAGCAGCCGGTCGAGCCGGCCGTCAAGCGTGGGTTCGTCGAACAGGTCTGAGACGCGCACCGCGCGCCGGCCCACCTTGTCCTCATAGGCCGGGCCGATGCCGCGCCCGGTGGTGCCGATCTTGCCCGCGCCCGCCGCCGCCTCGCGCAGCTGGTCGAGATCGCGGTGCACCGGCAGGATCAGCGGCGCGTTCTCGGCGATCTGGAGGTTCTGAGGCGTCACCGCCACGCCCTGCGCCGCCAGCCGGTCGATCTCGGCGAACAGCGCCCAGGGGTCGAGCACCACGCCGTTGCCGATCACGCTCAGCTTGCCGGGGCGCACGATGCCCGAGGGCAGCAGCGACAGCTTGAACACCTTGTCGCCGATCACCAGCGTATGCCCGGCGTTGTGGCCGCCCTGAAAGCGCACGATCACGTCGGCGCGCTCGCTCAGCCAGTCCACCAGCTTGCCCTTGCCCTCGTCGCCCCACTGGGCGCCGATCACCGCGACGTTGGCCATGTCCCGCTCTTCCCCTGCGCCCCGTTCATCACGCTTCGCTTAGCGCACCGGCGCGGCGGTGGGAAGGCGCTGGCCGACAGGCGGCTGGGGCGCGGTTGCGGCGGCCTGCCGCCTGACGCATCGTCAAGCTGCGGGCCGCAGGTGAACGCCGGTCCGATCACCCCGGAAGGAGACGCCCGATGCGCATACGCCCGACCCTGTTCGCGCTGGCTCTGGCCATCGCTGCGCCACTCGCCGCGCAGGAAGCCCCGCCCGCGCCCGCGACCGTGCTGTTCGTGGGCAACAGCTATTCCTACTACAACAACAGCCTGCACAATCAGGTGCTGCGGCTTGCGCGCGAGGCCGTCGGCGAGGACGCCAGGGACTTCGCCTATCGCTCGATCACCATATCGGGCGGCGCGCTCGCCCATCATCCGGTCGGACATTATCTCGACCCGGCCAACATCGGCATGAAAAGCATCGACCTGATGATCCTGCAGGGCCATAGCCGCGCGGCGATGGAGCCTGCGCGCACCGAGTCTTTCCGCGCCGCCGTCGCCGCCGCGATCGACGCCGCCGAAGCGAAGGGCACGCGGGTTGCGCTCTACATGACGCACGCGCGCGGGCGCGAGCATCCGAAATACGACCCCGGCGACGCGGCGAAGATCGCGACGCTCTATCGAGAGACCGCCGCAGCCGGGGGCGCAATCCTGCTGCCGGTGGGCGAGGCGTTCGAGGAGGCGCGGCGCCGACGGCCCGACATGCGCCTGGTGTGGGGTTTCGACAACCACCATCCCAACCCTGCGGGAACGTATCTGGCGGCGGCGACCATCATGGCGACGCTCTACGGCAAGTCGCCCGTCGGCCTGAGCTACGACATGTATGGCGTGATCGACGCCGAGGCGAAGGCGTTCCTGCAGCAGGTCGCCCACGACGTGGTGATCGGCGCTTCGGGCGGCTGAGCGCGGGCGGCGCGAAAAGGACGCCGCCGCGCGCCAGTCATAAGGTGTTGTGCGTCCCGTCGCACAGCGGCGCGTTCCCCGTGGCCTTGCAGCCGCAGAAAAACAGCGCGCCGTCCTTCTCCGCCTTGTGGGCGACCGGCGAGAAGCCGGTGTCCTTGTGCGAGCCGTCGCAGAACGGCTGCTTCGACGAGCGCCCGCAGGCGCACCAGAAATAGGTCTTTCCCGCCGCCACCTCGACGCGGTAGGGGGCTTTCTGCGCAATCTTCGGCGCTTCGCTCATGGCGCATGTGTCCTTTTCGCTGCTGCGGCGCAGGCTTATCAGGGGCGCGGCGGCGGCCGCAAGCCACCGCCGCGCCCGGTCTCAGAACACCAGCGCCTTGGCCTGCCGGACCTGCGGCAGCGCCGCGATCTCGGCCACCGCGCCGGGCGACACCGGCGCGTCAACGCCCAGCAGCGCGATCGCCTCGCCGCCCTTCTCGGCCCGGCCCATGGCGAAGGTGGCGATGTTGATGCCCAAGCTCCCCAGCTTGGAGCCCAGCGCGCCGACATAGCCGGGCGTGTCCTCGTTGGTGGTGTAGAGCATGAACTTCTGCGGCTCGGCGTCGAGGTCGATGCCCTTGATCTGGATGAAGCGCGGCCGACCGTTCGAGAACACCGTCGCCGCCACCGCGCGGGTCTGCTTCTCCGTCACCACCGACAGTCTGACGTAGGAGCCGAAGGCGCCCTGCGCGTCGCGCCGCGTCTCGGAGATCGCGATGCCGCGCTCCTTGGCCACCAGCGGCGCGGAGACCATGTTGACCGCGCCCTCGCCCATCAGGGGTTTCAGCAGCGCCGAGACCAGCGTCGCGGTCAGCGGCTTCAGGTTGAGCTGCGCCACGTCGCCGACATAGTCGATCTCGATCTCCTTGATCGCGTTCTCGGTGACCTGGCCGGCAAAGGCGCCCACCGCCTCGCACACCGCGACCCAGGGCTTGAGCAGCGGCGCTTCCTCCGCCGTGATCGAGGGCGCGTTGAGCGCGTTCTGGATCGCCCCGTCGATCAGGTAGTCGCTGATCTGCTCGGCCACCTGCAGCGCCACGTTCTCCTGCGCCTCGACGGTCGCGGCGCCCAGATGCGGCGTGCAGACCACGTTGGGCGCGTCGAACAGCGGGTTGGCCTTCGCCGGCTCCTCGGAGAACACGTCGAAGGCCGCGCCCGCCAGACGCCCCTCGCGCAGCGCGTCGGCTGCGGCCTGCTCATCCACCAGCCCGCCGCGCGCGCAGTTGATCAGCCGCGCGGTGGACTTCATCAGCGCGATGCGCTCGGCGCTCAGCATGTTGGCGGTGGCGGCGGTCTTGGGGACGTGCAGCGAGACGAAATCGGCGCGCTTCAGCAGCTCCTCCACCGTCTCGACCTTCTCGACGCCCAGCTGCATGGCGCGGTCGGCGGACAGGAACGGGTCATAGGCGATGACCTTCATCTTCAGGCCCAGCGCGCGCGAGGCCACCACCGAGCCGATGTTGCCGCAGCCGATCAGCCCCAGCTTCTTGCCCGAGATCTCGGCGCCCATGAACTTCGACTTCTCCCACTTGCCGGCGCGGGTCGAGGCGTCGGCGGCGGGGATCTGGCGGGCGCAGGCGAACATCATCGCGATGGCGTGCTCGGCGGTGGTGATCGAGTTGCCGAACGGCGTGTTCATCACCACGATGCCGCGCGCCGAAGCGGCGGGGATGTCCACGTTGTCCACGCCGATCCCGGCGCGGCCGATCACGCGCAGGTTTGTCGCCTTCTCGATGATCGCGGCGGTGACCTTGGTGGCGGAGCGGATGGCGAGACCGTCATAGCCGCCGATGATCTCGGCCAGCTTGGCGGGGTCCTTGCCAAGCTGCGGCATGAAATCCACCTCGACTCCGCGATCACGAAAAATCTGGACGGCGGCGTCCGACAGCTCGTCGGAAATCAGAACCTTGGGCATGTTTGCTAACCTTGCATGAGAGGGCGCTGTCCCGGCCTTGCGCCGGGACCCCTATGGGCGGAGAGGCCCCGGCGCGGGGGCCGGGGCTGCGTGTGGCGAAGGGAGACCCCGGCTTGAGAGCCGGGGCTGCGCATGGCGGAAAGGGTCAGGCGGCGGCGGCCTGCGCGGCGGCGGCGGCGAAGGCCCAGTCGAGCCACGCGGTCAGCGCCTGCACGTCCGCCGTATCGACCGTGGCGCCGCACCACACCCGCAATCCCGGCGGCGCGTCGCGATAGCCCGCGATGTCGAAGGCGGCGCCTTCCTTCTCCAGCAGCGTCGTGAGCTTTTTCACGAAGGCGCGCTGGCC
>CAZOZE010000070.1:0-5194 GCA_964584215.1 uncultured Rhodobacterales bacterium | reverse complement strand
CGTCATGCCCTGTTTCTCGAACGCCTTCTTCGCCATGGCGGCGATCTCGGCGTCCTCGACCGGCAGGATCCGGTCCATCACCTCGACCACGGTGGTTTGCGCGCCCAGCGCGCTGTAGAAGCTGGCGAATTCGATGCCGATCGCGCCCGAGCCGATCACCAGCAGGTTTTGCGGCATGTGCGGCGGGGTGAGGGCGTGGCGATAGCTCCACACCCGCGCGCCGTCCGCCTCCAGCCCCGGCAGTGCCCGCGCCCGCGCGCCGGTGGCGATCACGATGTGCGGCGCGCGCAGCGTCTCGCCGCCCTTCACCGACACCGCGCCCTTGCCCGCGAGCGCCGCCGCGCCCATCACCACCGCGACCTTGTTCTTCTTCAGCAGGTGGCCCACGCCGCTGTTGAGCTGTTTCGCGATGCCGCGCGAGCGCTTCACCACGGCGTCGAGGTCATAGCCGACGCCGTCCGCCTTCAGGCCGAAGTCGCCCGCGCGCCGGATCAGGTGGAGCACTTCCGCCGAGCGCAGCATCGCCTTGGTCGGGATGCAGCCCCAGTTGAGGCAGACGCCGCCCAGATGCTCACGCTCCACCACGCAGACCTTTAGCCCCAGCTGCGCCGCGCGGATCGCGCAGACATAGCCGCCGGGGCCGGCGCCGATCACGATCACGTCGAAACTGCGGTCAGCCATGCGCCCCATCCACCCAGGCCCGTCGGCGTCGCCGCACCGTCACGCCAGCGCAACCTCGGGCACATGATAGCCGCCCGCGTCGAGCCACGCGCGCTCGGCCTCGGTGGTCTCGCGGCCCAGCGCCGCGTTGCGATAGGGGAAGCGGCCGAAGCGGCGGATCACGTCGCGATGCGCCACGGCGTGCGGCAGGGTGGCCGCGCCGGTCTGCGGCATCCGCGTCAGGATCAGCCGAACGCAGCGGTCCTGATCGGCCTGCGATTCCGAGTGCATCAGCGGCAGATAAAAGAACTGCCGCTCCGGCTCGGCGATCTTCATGTCGTGGCCCAGCGTCATCGCGCGCTTGGCCTTGGCCATGGCGCGCGCGTCTGCGGCGAAGGCCTCCGGCCCGTTGCGCCAGATGTGGCGCGGGAACTGGTCGAGCAGCAGGATCAGCGCAAGGCCGGGGCGGGGCGCGAGGATCCACTCGCCCATCTCGCCGCAGCGCGCGGCCTCGACCATGTCCCGAAACCGCGCGACGATGTCGGCGTCGAGCGCCGGATCGGCCTTGTACCACCGCTCCGGCCCGACCGCGTTCAGCCAGTAGTCGAGCACCGTCTCCGCATCGGCCATCATCACGCTCCCCGCACCGAACGCCGTCATTGCGCGCCATCGTCGGCGTGGCGTCAATCCTGTTCCGCCTCTTTCTCGGCGCTTGCGGCGATTTCGCTCGCCATCTCCACCGCGACCGGGGTGGCGCTGGCGAGGATCGGCGCATGGGGCCCGGTGTCCGACGGCCCCGCGCGCCGCGTCATGCGCCAGGCGCCGTAGAGCGAGATCGCCGCCAGCAGCGCCGCGAAATAGGCGAAATAGGCGGCTGCGCCGAAGCGCTCCATCAGAAAGCCCACCGTGATCGGTCCGCCCACCGCGCCGACGCCATTCAGAAACAGCAGGCCGCCCGAGCCGGACGCCATGTCGTCGGCCCTGAGAAAGTCGTTGGCGTGGGCGATGATCAGGCTGTACAGCGGATTGGCCACCGCCCCCACCACCGCCGCCGCGATCAGGACGCCGGTGAACCCGGCCACGGTCGCCGCCGCCGCCGCCGCCGCGCCCACGGCGCAGATCGCCACGATCAGCAAGCGGCGGTCCATCCGGTCAGACAGCCAGCCGATCGGCCATTGCGTCACCAGCCCGCCCGCATACATCGCCGCCACCAGCGCCGAGATCTGGCCGATGCTCAGCCCCGCCTGGCCGCCATAGACCGCCGCCATGCCGAACATCGCCGCGAACACGCCGCCGAGCAGGAAAGCGCCGACGCAGCCCAGCGGCGAGACCGCGAACAGCGCGCGCAGCGTCATGCGCGGCGACGCCTTGAACACCGGCGTCGGCCCCGCCGACAGCAGCATCGGCGCCACCGCCACCGAGACGAGGATCGAGATCAGCGCAAACAGCGCATAGCCGCCGGGGTCGCCCAGCATCAGCAGACCCTGCGCGCTGACGACGCCGGTCATCTGCACCAGCATATAGACGCTCATCGCCTGGCCGCGCGTCTCATTGGTGGCGCGTTCGTTCAGCCAGCTTTCCGCCACCACATAGACGCCGCAAAAGCTGAACCCCACCACCAGCCGCGCCGCCCCCCAAACCCACGGGTCGGGCTGCGCGGCGTAGAGGATGAAGGCGGCGGAGATCAGCGAGGCCAGCGCCGCGAACACCCGCACATGGCCCACCCGCCCGATCATCACCGGCGTCACCCGCGCGCCGATCAGCAGGCCGACGAAATACGCCGACATGATGAACGACAGCGTGCCGGGCGACATGCCCTCGATGGCGCCGCGCACGCCCAGCAGCGTGCCCTGCAGACCGTTGCCCAGCATCAGCAGCAACAACCCCAGCAGCAACGACCAGCTATCGCGGACGACGCCTAGCATCCTGAAACCCCGCTGGCCGTGGATGCGCGCGAATCGCGCCGTCCGGTCGCCGCGCTAATGCCTGCGCGGCGCGGTCGCGTAAAGGGGGTTTCGGCGCAAGGCGCTCATGCGCATTTCGCGCAGCGCGGCGCATGGGGCACGATGTCGAGCCGCGCCTTGCCGATCGGCGCGCCGCAGCTGACGCAATAGCCGAACTCGCCCGCGTCGATGCGCCCCAGCGCCGCCTCGATCATGCGGATCTCGTCCAGCCCGCTCTGGCCCAGCGTCTCGCGCACCTCATCGCCCGCGCGTTCGGTGGCGCGCTCCTCGAAGTCGGGGTTCGGAGGCTCGTCCAGACTGTGCTCGATGCGGGTCAGCCGCGCCTTCAGCTCCGCCAGCCGCGCGCGCAGGCGCGGCTCATACTCCCGCGCCAGATTGGCGGCCGATCTGCGCGCGCGTGACATGGCGTCCCTCTCCCTCCGGGCCTCGGTCGATGTTTTGCATCTGTTTGATGACAGCCTAGGCGCAGCGGCGCGGCCTGGGCAAGGGCGCGCGTCAGCCCTGCGGCAGCAGCAGCGAGGCGTCGCCGTAGGAATAGAAGCGATAGCGCGCCGCGATGGCGTGGGCGTAGAGCGCCCGTATCCTCGCGGTTCCCATCAGCGCGCAGACCAGCATGAACAGCGTCGAGCGCGGCAGGTGAAAGTTGGTCATCAGCCCGTCGATGGCGCGGAAGCGATAGCCCGGCGTGATGAAAATCGCGGTCTCGCCGCGCCACGGCCGGATGCGCCCCGCGTCGTCCGCCGCGCTCTCCAGCAGGCGCAGCGCCGTGGTGCCGACCGCGATCACCCGCCCGCCCGCCGCCCGCGCCGCGTTGATCGCGTCCGCCGCGCCGGCGTCTATCGCGCCCCATTCCGCGTGCATGGCGTGGTCGGCCACGTTGTCGGTCTTGACCGGCAGGAAGGTGCCGGCGCCGACATGCAGCGTCAGCTTCGCCGACAGCACCCCGCACGCCGCCAGCGCCGCCAGCAGCGTCTCGTCGAAATGCAGCGCCGCCGTCGGCGCGGCCACCGAGCCGGGGTCGTGCGCGAACACGGTCTGGTAATCCTCGAAGTCCTGCGCGTCCGCCGCCCGTCGCGCGGCGATATATGGCGGCAACGGCATCGCGCCCCCGGCGGCGATGGCGGCGTCGAGCGCGGCGCCCGCACGGTCGAAGCTGAGGCGCGCAAGCCCGCCCGGCGCCAGTTCGGCGACTTTTGCGGCCAGCGCCCCGAACGCGATCACATCGCCGGGCCGCAGACGCCGCGCCGGGCGCGCCAGCGCGGTCCATGTGGAGGCGTCCTCGCGCTTGATGAGCGTCGCCTCGATCTGCGCCACGCCCGTGCCGTCGCGGCTGTCGCGCCGCCGCAGACCCGACAGCCGCGCCGGGATCACCCGCGTCTCGTTGAACGCCAGAAGATCGCCGGGGCGCAGGATGCCGGGCAGGTCCGCCACCGAAGCGTCGCGCGTCGCAGCCCCCTCCAAACCCTCTGCGCCCTCGGCCAGCAGCAACCGCGCCGCGCGGCGCGGGCGGGCGGGGCGCAGGGCGATCAGGTCTTCGGGCAGGTGAAAATCGAAATCCGCGACGCGCACCGCGCTCCCCCGTTGCGTATCCTTGGCCGGTGGCGCCTCGTGGACCAGCGCGGGTGCGGATGCAAGGCGGGGCGCAGGGCTCAGGGGCTATTTACCCAGCATCCATGCGCCGTCGGGATGGAAGGCGTGGAAGGCGAAGGCGAACACCACTTCGTGCGTCACCGGCGCGCCGGTCGCGGCGTCGGTCACGGTGATGTCGCCGACCTCGCGCCCGTCGCCGATGCGCGCGGCGTCGAGCGCCGAAGCCTGGCCCTCGGCCCAGGTGATCCGCAGGCCCGCCTCGGTCAGCCCGCCCGCCGCAGCGATGCGGCTGAGCGGCCAGGCCCGCGCGCCGACCCGCAGCACCCGCGCCAGCGGCGCGATCCCGTGCGGCGGCGTCTCGCCCTGATAGAGAAACGGCCACGCGCCGCTGTCATAGCCCTCATAGGGGTTGCGGCCATAGCTACGCCGCCAGCCGCTCGGCTCATCCATCACCCTGCCGTTCGAGTTGCGGTCGCGAAACGCCGCCCAGCTCTCCATCAGCGAAGGCAGGGGGGCGAGCCGCTGGCCGGTCGCCGCCCCGACGATGGCCTCGCCGGTGAACTGTTGCCACCAGCTGAAGCCCTCGCGGTCATACATGATCATGTCGGAATGGCGCAAAAGGCCGCTGACGCCGAACTCAAGCGTCTCGCCCGCCAGCCGCCGGTCGAAGACGACGGCGCTGTTGCACAACGGGCAGAACGTCACCGCCACCGGCGCGCCCGCCACGGTGTCGTTGGCGATCTCGTGCCACATCAGATAGCGGATCGGATAGGCGCGCGCCTCGCCGCCGATCTCCAGCGACAGCACCGGCTCGCGGTCCGCCAGCCGGGTCTCTGCGGCGACCGGGATGAACGCCGGGTCGCTCAGCGCCGGAATGCCGTCGCGCGGCGGGCCGCCGGAGATCACCTCGCCAAGGTCGATGGCGGTGCGCGAGAAATCGGTCTCCGGCCACGCGGCGCGCATCCAGCCCGGGGCCTGCG
>CAZOZE010000069.1:0-2660 GCA_964584215.1 uncultured Rhodobacterales bacterium | reverse complement strand
AGCGGATCGCCAGATTGACCTGCGCCTCTCGCATCAGCCGCCGATCATGGACGATGCCGAGCAGGAAGCCCGCCAGCATCAGACGTACGGCGACTTCGGGATCGATACCGGGCCGGCCATTGTCGGCACAATAAAGCTCGGCCACCTCAGCGCGAAGCCACCCGAGATCGAGAACCTCATCGATCTTCACCAGAATATGGTCATCGGGGATCAGATCCCTCAGCGACCCGGAAATGAAAAGTTCCAGTTGCCCGCGCTCTTTCCGACCCTGCATTGCAGCCTCTCATCCACCAATAAGAAAAGTGAATCAGAGGCATGCGTCTTTTTCAACAGCCCCCGGCGGATCGTTTCCTGCCGCCCTTCACCCCCGCATGTCGCCCAGAAGGCGCGCCACTCCGCCACCGACGGCCGAACCAGCCTGCATCCGGGCCACGCCGTCTCGCGTCACGCTCGAGACGCCGCAGTGCAACGTGCGGTGTGGGCCGCTATGTCAGAAGCAAGCCAGCGCGATGAGCCGCCTTGCTTGATCGGCTTTGGGAACACCCGCTTCTCGATGTCTCGATAGATGCTGGCGCGCGATCGGGCGAGCATGGCGCAGACGTCTGCCATGGTCACAAAGCGCTCAGGGGCCGTTGTGACGGGTGCTTCAGAAAATACACGAGTGGACAGGGGCATGGAGGCACTCCCGTGACTACAACGCCAAAGGAGGTATGATCGCTTCAGAAATTCGACAAACTCTCGTCGCACATTTCTGGAGCACGTGGTCACGGTGAAGCGAAGACGCATCTGCTGGCGCCGCTTGTAGATGCGGTTACCTTGGGCGATGATCAGCGTCACGCTGCGGCGGTCAATCTTGTCCCTATGTTGCCCCAGCCCGCAGCGGATTGCGGCCAAGGGGCGAACAGCGAGCCGAAATGAAAAATATCTCTGTGTTTTTGGGGGGTAAATGGTGCCCAGGGGCGGATTCGAACCACCGACACGCGGATTTTCAGTCCGCTGCTCTACCAACTGAGCTACCTGGGCGCCGGGCCGCGCGGCGGTCGCCTGCGACCCTGCGGATCGTCTAGCATCGCCGGTGAAGCTCTGTCCAGACCCCCCGCGGCGCGTCAGCCGCGCAATTCGGCGGCCAGCAGAGCGGCGAGGCGCTGCGGCGCAGGCGTCACCGGCGCGCCCTGCATAGAGGAGCTTTTCATCGCCTCGGCGGCGACTTCCTCCACCGCTTGCGTCGCGAGGTCCAGCGGCGGCAGGCCCTCGGCGTCGATGAAGCGGCGCAGCGTGGCGAAGGCGTCGGGCGCGTCGCCGCCCAGCGCGGCTGCGATCCAGCGGCGCACCTCGGCGAAGCGCGCCTGAGGCGCGCATCCTTGGGGAAGCGCGGCTTCGGTCGCCGCCAGCACGCCGGGCGCCAGCCGTCCGCAGATCGCGCCATGCGCCATGGTGGAACGCCCGCCGATCACGCCCGCCAGCCCGTGCACCGCGCCCAGCCGCGCGTTGGCCAGCGCCAGCCCGCCGCACAGACTGGTGAACGCCATGTCGGCGCGGGCGCCTGCGTCGGCGCCGTCCGCCAGCAGGCGGGGCAGGGCGGTCAGCCCGCGCGGGATGGCGTCGCGGCACAGCGCGTCGGTCAGCGGGTTGGCGAAGCGCGAGACGTACGGCTCGATCACCTGCACGATGGCGTCGAGGCCCGAGGCCAGCGCCACGCCATGCGGCAGGCCGCGCAGCAGGTCGGGATCGACCAGAGCCGCCTTCGGCAGCAGCCGCGCGTCGCGCAAGCTGACCTTGCGGCGATGCTCCGGCGCGCCCAGCACGGCGTTGCGCGTCACCTCGGCGCCGGTTCCGGCGGTGGTGGGGATGGCGATCAGCGGCGGCGGGTCCTGCGTCAGCGGCAGGCCCTTGCCGACCACCTCCAGATGGTCAAGCGGCGCGCCCGGCTCCCGCAAGAGCCCCGCCACCGCCTTGCCCAGGTCCAGCGCCGCGCCGCCGCCGATGGCGATCACCACGTCGGCGGCGAAATCGCGCGCGGCGGCGACGGCGGCGACCGCGTCGGCGACCAGCGGCGCGTGCGGCGTCGGCCAGACTTCGACCGCCAGCCCCTCGGCCGCGAGCCCCCCGGTCAGCCACGCGGCGCGCGCTGGCGTCGCCCCGGTCACCACGAACGCGCGCGCGCCGAAGCCGCGCGCCAGCCCGGGGGCCTGCGCGGCGACGCCCGGGCCGAACGCGATCCGCGCGGCGGTCGCGAAGGCGAAGGGCGTCATGCGCTCAGCGTCCGGCGCACGGCGTCCTTCCAGCCCGCGACCTTGGCCTCGCGGGTGGCCGCGTCCATGGTCGGCGAGAACCGGCGGTCGAGCGCCCAGCTTTTCGCGAATTCGGCCTGACCGGGATAAACCCCGGCCTGCATCCCCGCCAGCCAGGCCGCGCCCATCGCGGTCGTCTCCGCCACCGTGGGGCGATCCACCGGCGCGCCGAGGATGTCGGCGAGAAACTGCATCCCCCAGTCGCTGGCGGTCATGCCGCCGTCCACTCGCAGCACCACGTCGCGCGCGTCGGGGTAGTCGGCGATCATCGCCTGCAACAGATCGCGCGTCTGATAGCCGACGCTCTCCAGCGCCGCGCGCGCCAGCTCCGCCGGGCCGGTGGCGCGGGTCAGGCCGAAGATCGCGCCG
>CAZOZE010000068.1:0-16865 GCA_964584215.1 uncultured Rhodobacterales bacterium | reverse complement strand
GCGGAGATATGCGCGCGGGCGACGGCTGTCAAGCGGGGTTCACGGCGTCCGCGCGATCTCGACCGTGCGGATCGGCGCGCCGTCGGTCGCGTCATACAGGCGCAGGCGCTCGGCGCCGTCGGCGTCGCGCGTGACCAGAATCAGCGCGCCGTCCGCCGCGCCCGCTGCGACGACGGTCTCGCCCGGCGGGACCGGGAGCGTGTCGGCGGCGACCGCGCGCACGTCGAAGCGGGGCGCGAGCGGCTGGCCGAGGCGGATGACAAGCGTCGCCGCAACCACTAGCACCCCGAGGATCGCCGAGACGGTGAGCAGCGTCACCAGACGGCGCAGCGCGCGGATGCGCGGCGGTTCGGGAAAATCCTCGTCTTCCGGCGGCAGGTCCGGCGGCGCGGCGACGGGAGGGCGTTGAGCGGCCATGGAGCACGATCCCGATGACGACGAGGCCGCCGCCGGGTTGCGCGTCGAGACGCGAACGGCGGGGCGGCTCGACAAGGCGCTGGCCGAGGTCTGCCCCGCGCTCAGCCGCTCGCGCGTCAGCGCGCTGATCGCGGCGGGCGCGGTGCGGCGGGCGCAGGACGGCGCGGCCGGGGCTGTCGTCACGGACGGCGCGCTTAAAGTCAAGCCGGGCGAGGCGTTCGCCGTGCTGGCGCCGCCGCCCGAACCCGCGACCGCCGCGCCGGAGGCGATCGCGCTCGACATCGTGCATGAGGACGCGGCGCTGATCGTGGTGAACAAGCCTGCGGGCATGGTGGTGCATCCCGCCCCCGGCGCGCTGCGCGGCACGCTGGTCGCCGCGCTGCTGCACCATTGCGGCGCCAGCCTGTCGGGCGTCGGCGGCGTGGCGCGGCCGGGGATCGTGCATCGCATCGACAAGGGCACCTCGGGTCTGCTGGTGGTCGCCAAGACCGACGCCGCCCACGCCGCGCTGTCGGCGCAGTTCGCCGCGCATGACCTTGAGCGCGCCTATCTCGCCGTGGTCTGGGGCGCGCCCGACCGCGCCGATCCCAGGCTCGCCGGCTTGCCCGGCGTCGGCTTCGAGGCCGACGGCTGGGTGCGCGTCGAGGCCGCCATCGCCCGCCACAAGACCGACCGCAAGCGCATGGCCGTCGTCGCGGGCGGCAGGCGGGCGGTGACGCGATTCCGCGTCGAACAGCGATTCGGCGCCGTGGAAAAGCCGGTCGCCGCGCTGATCCGCTGTCGGCTCGAGACCGGGCGCACCCACCAGATCCGCGTCCATCTGGCGCATGTCGGTCATCCGCTGGTGGGCGATCCGGTCTATGGAAGGTCGCGCGGCCATGCGGCGGCTGCGGGGTTCGCGCGGCAGGCGCTGCACGCGGCGACCCTGGGCTTTCGCCACCCCGACGACGGGCGCATGGTGCGCTTCGAGCGTCCGCCGCCGCCGGACTTCACGGCGCTGCTCGCCGGATTGAGCCAGAGTTGAGAACCATTGCCGCAGGTTCGGCGTATTCATAGATTGACATGCAACAGTTTCTGCGGCGCGACCGCAGACCGACAGGAGGGGAACGACATGGCCTATGCGAACCTTCCGGCGCCGTCGCCGGAACAGGGCCTCAGCCGCTATCTCTCGGAGATCAGAAAATTCCCGATGCTGGAGCCGCAGGAGGAATACATGCTCGCCAAGGCGTGGGCCGACCATGGCGACACCGAGGCCGCGCACAAGATGGTGACCTCGCACCTGCGCCTCGCGGCCAAGCTGGCGATGGGCTATCGCGGCTACGGCCTGCCGACGGCGGAGGTGATCTCGGAGGCCAACGTCGGGCTGATGCAGGCGGTCAAGCGGTTCGACCCGGAAAAGGGTTTTCGGCTCGCCACCTATGCGATGTGGTGGATTCGCGCCGCGATCCAGGAATACATCCTGCGCTCGTGGTCCCTTGTGAAGATGGGCACCACGGCGGCGCAGAAGAAGCTGTTCTTCAACCTGCGCAAGGCCAAGAACAAGATCGGCGCGCTGGAGGAGGGCGATCTGCGCCCCGAAAACGTCTCGCGCATCGCCACCGACCTCGGCGTGACGCCTGATGAGGTGGTCTCGATGAACCGGCGTCTCGGCGGCGGCGGCGACGCCTCGCTGAACGCGCAGGTCTCGGCGGACGGCGAGGGCGCGGCGGAGTGGCAGGACTGGCTGACCGACGACGACGCCGACCAGGCGGCGCAGTTCGCCGAGCGGCAGGAGATGGACCAGCGCCGCGATCTGCTGATCGAGGCGATGGCGACGCTGAATGAGCGCGAGCGCCACATCCTGACCGAGCGCAAGCTCAAGGACGCGCCGGTGACGCTGGAGGCGCTGTCGGAGGTCTATGGCGTCAGCCGCGAGCGCATCCGCCAGATCGAGGCGCGGGCGTTCGAAAAGCTGCAACGCAAAATGCGCGATCTGGCGGCGGCGCAGGGGCTGTTGCGCCCGGTCGCGTGACGCCCGGCGCGACCTCCGGCGCGACGGCGCTCAGGCGCCGCCGGACCGGTCGGGGCCGGCGGCGGTCGCCCGGCGCGCGCGGACGATCCGGCGCAGATAATGGCGCAGCGCGGCGGCGATGGCCGCGCCGAGCCCGGCGCCGAGAAGGTTGGCCGCCATGTCGGCGACGTCGAAGATGCGTCCTGTCACGGCGATCTGTCCGAACTCGAGACCCACCGCGAGCGTGAGGATCGCCAGCGCCACCCCCCGGCGCGGCGGCCACGCCAGCAACAGCGCCCCCGCGACGCCGGTGTGCATCAGGAAATGCGCCACGAGATCGCTGTCCTGCGGCAACCCCTCGATCATCGGCGGCTTGGGCGTGAGGCTGAGCCACGCGGCGAGCGCGACCACGCCCACGGCCAGCGCCCGCCCGATCCAGAGCGCGCCCCTCACGGCGCCGCCCGTGCGACCATGGTCGCGGCGACGAAGTCCTCCAGCGACGCGCCCACCGATTTGAACAGGGTGATCTCCGCCGCGCTTTCGCGCCCCGGATGCGCGCGCGCGCACAAGGCGGACAGATCGGCGCGGATCGCGTCGAGCGTGAAGGCGCCCTCAGCCTCCGCCAGCAGCAGATCGCCCGCCTCGCCGCGCGCGCCCGCGCAGGTGTCCACGAACACGGCGGCGCGGGCGACCGCCTCGGCGTCGGTTTCGCGCATCGCGGGACGAAAGGCGCCGACCAGATCGAGGTGGACGCCGGGCCGCAGCCACGCGCCCCGGATCAGCGGCGCGGTCGAGAGCGTGGCGCAACTGACCACATCCGCCGCCCGCGCGCCGTCCTCAAGCGTCGCGGTCGCCGCGTCGAAGCCCTGCGCGCGCGCCCATGCGGCGACGGCTTCGGCCTTGTCGGGAGACCGCCCCCAGACCAGCACGCGCGCGATCGGCCGCACGCTGGCGTGGGCGGCGATCAGCGCGCGCGACAGCCGTCCGGTTCCCACCATGAACAGCGTGCGCGCGTCCGCCCGCGCCAGATGGCGCGCCGCCAGCGCCGATGCCGCCGCCGTGCGCCGCTCGGTCAGCGCGCCGCCGTCGATCAGCGCGGTCCAGGCGCCGGTCTCGGCGTCGCTCACCAGAACCTGACCCTGGATCGCGGGCAGGCCGCGCGCGCCGTTGCCGGGGACCACGTTGACCAGCTTGACCACGGTCGCGCCGCGCGCGTCCCATGCCGGCATGATCAGCAGGGTGCGGTCGGGGTCGCCCGGCGCGGCGACGCCGTGATGCGCGCGCGGCGGCGCGGTGACGGACGCGGGATCGGCGAACGCCGCCGCCAGGGCGTCGATCAGGGCGGGCCACGGCGTCGCGGCGGCGACGGCTTCAGCGGTGACGATGCGCATGGGCGCGAGGCGTAGCGCGTCGGGCGCCGGATGGGAAGCGTCGGCGCGCGGCCGCTCCCTCACCCCAACCCTCTCCCGCACGCGGGAGAGGGGACGCTGGCGGCGCGGATGGCGCCAAGGGTTCAGAAGCAGGCGCAGGCGGCGCCGTCAGCGCTCCCTCTCCCCGCCGGGGAGAGGGTCGGGGTGAGGGGGCTGTCACGCCCTGGGTTTGGCGCGCAGCGAGGCTTTCGCCTCCCACGGGCGCTCGGGCCAGTCGTGGCGGGGATAGCGCCCGCGCATGTCGCGGCGCGCGTCGGCCCAGGCGCCGCGCCAGAAGCCGGGCAGATCGGCGGTGGTGGCGATCGGGCGGCCTGCGGGCGAGAGCAGTTCCAGCGTCACGCCCGGCGCGGGGTGGCGGTCGAGGCCGTAGAACGCCTGCGCGCGCACCGCCGCCGTGGGCTGGGCGCGGGCGTAGTCGATGGCCGCCTGCGTTCCCGCCGGGGTGGCGAGCGCGGCTGGGGCTTCGCGGTCGAGCCGCTGCGCCTGCTCCCATCCCAGCGCGCCGCGCAGGGCGCCCGCCAGATCGAGCCGTGCGAGATCCTCGGCGCGGCGCATGTCCGACAGATGCGGCGTCAGCCAGTCGCCGAGCGCCGCCAGCAGCCCGGCGTCGCTGAAGTCCGGCAGGTCCGCCGCGCCGCGTCCGCGCAGCCACAGCGCGCGGGCGCGCAGGGCCTTCGCCGCCTTGCTCCACGGCAGCGCGGCGATCCCGAGGTCGCGCACGCCGTCGGCCATCGCCTGCGCCAGTTCGCGGGGGTCTGCGTCGGCGAGGGGCCGCGCCTCCAGCGTCAGCGCGCCGAGGCGCCGCTCGGTATGCGCCGTCACCGCGCGGGCGCGGCGCGACCAGGCGACGACGCGCGCGGTCTCGATGCGGTCCGCGAACAGCGCCTCCACGGCGTCGCGGCTCAGCGGCGCCGCCAGCCGGATGCGCGCCTCGCGCGGGTCGCCGTCGAGATCGGCCGCCACCAGCCATGGCGCCCCCGCCAGCGCGTCGGCGGGATCGACACGCGCGCCCTTGCCGCCCGACATGAGATACTGCGGCGCGTCGCCGGGGCGGCGCTGGGCGATGCGGTCGGGGTAGGCCAGCGCCAGCAGACGGCCCGCCGCCGCAGGGTCGATCCGCCCCGGCGCGATCGCTTCTTGCGCGTCGCCGCGCGCCGGGGCGGGCGCGTTCGCCGCACGATCCGCCGCAACATCCGCCGCACGCGCGCGCCGCCCGTTGCGCGCCAGTCTGCGCGCCGTCCCGGCTGTGCGCGCCAGCGCCGCGCGGTCGAGCGGCAGGGCGCGCTCGGCGGCGAAGCGGCGCGGGTCGGCCAGCGCCTCCAGCCGCAGCCCCGCGTCGAGCGGCGCGGCGGCGCCGGGAACGCGCAGCGGGTCGCGCTCGCTGAGCAGCGCCGCCAAAGCGCAGGCGGCGGGCGCATCGGCGGGCGCGCAGGCCAGCGTCATATGCGCCAGCCTCGGGTGCAGCGGCGCCGCCGCCATCGCGCGGCCATGGGCGGTGATCCGCCCGGCGGCGTCGAGCGCGCCCAGATCGGCCAGAAGGGCGCGCGCCTCCGTGTAGGCCGCCGCCGGGGGCTGGTCGATGAAGCGCAGATCCTGCGGCCCGGGCGCGCCCCAGGCGGCGATCTCCAGCGCCAGCGACGCAAGGTCGGCGGTCGCGATCTCGGGCGGGGCGAAGGCCGGCATGGCGCCCTCTTCGCCCCTGCTCCACAGCCGCAGGCACAAGCCCGGCGCGGTGCGGCCCGCGCGGCCCCGGCGCTGATCGGCCTCGGCGCGCGACGCCCGCTCGGTCACCAGCCGGGTCATGCCCGAGCCGGGGTCGAAGCGCGCCCGCCGCGCCCGGCCGCCGTCGATCACGATGCGCACGCCCGCAACGGTCAGCGAGGTCTCGGCGATGGCGGAGGCGAGCACCACCTTGCGCCGACCGGGCGCGGCGGGCGCCAGCGCCGCCTGCTGGCGCGCGAACGGCAGAGCGCCGTGGATTTCATGCAGATCGACGGTCGCAGGCAACCGCTCCGCCAGCCGGGCGGCGGTGCGCCCGATCTCGCCCGCGCCGGGCAGGAAGGCCAGCGCGTCGCCCGGCGCGTCCGCCAGCGCGTTCAGGATCGCCTCAGCCATCGCGTCCTCCAGCCGCCGCGCCGCCGTCGCCGTCTCCGCCCAGCGGGTCTCGACCGGCCAGGCGCGGCCCTCGGCGGTCAACACCGGCGCGGCCATCAGCGCCGCCACCGGCGCGGCGTCGAGCGTCGCCGACATCGCCAGCAGCCGCAGGTCGGGGCGCAGCGCCTCCTGCGACTCAAGACACAGCGCCAGCCCCAGATCGGCGTTGATCGAGCGTTCGTGGATCTCGTCGAAGATCACCGCCGCCACGCCCTCAAGCGCCGGGTCCGATTGCAGCATCCGGGTGAGGACGCCTTCGGTCACCACCTCGATGCGGGTGGCGCGGGAGGTGACGCTCTCGCCCCGGATGCGATAGCCGACGCGCGCGCCCACCGCCTCGCCCAGTGTTTCGGCCATGCGCGCCGCCGCCCCGCGCGCGGCGAGGCGGCGCGGCTCCAGCATCACGATGCGGCCTGTCGCCCATGGCTGGTCGAGCAAGGCCAGCGGAACGCGCGTCGTCTTGCCCGCCCCCGGCGGCGCCTGCAACACTGCGTTGCGCCCGTCGCGCAAGGCGGCCAGCAGACCGGGCAGCGCCGCCGCGACCGGCAGGGCGCCCGGAGCGCCCGGCCCCGGCTCTCGCGCTGCGGCGGTCATGCGCGGGCCGGGCCGGGCCGGGCCGCGCGCGCCGTCCCCGCACAGGCGGCGCCCGCGCCCGGCTCGGGACCGGCGCAAGAACGGCGGTGCCGGGCGCAAGCGTGCGCGCGGGTCATTGCGGCGGCAGCCAATAGCGCGCCTCCGCCGCGCCGCGCGCGATCACCGCGAACTGGTTGGCGAGCACGCGCACCGGGTGGCTCCAGGCGCCGTCGGGCCAGCGCACCCGCACCTCGGCGCGCGGCGCCGTTCCCAGGCCGACATGCACCCAGCCCAGGCGCCCCGAGGCGTGGCCGCCGCCGACCTGCACCGTGCGGGTCAGCACCCGGTCGCCGACGCGCACCTGCACCTTCGCGCCCACCGCGTCGCGGTTCGGCGGCGGCTGGCGCAGCTCCAGCGCCAGCCAGTTTCCCATCGGGCCGAAGCCCGCGTCGCGTTCCCAGCCGAGGTTGCGAAACAGGCTGGCGGGCGCGCCCCGGTTGACCACCAGCAGGTCCAGCATCCCGTCGCTGTTGAAGTCGGCCACCGCGCCGCCGCGCCCGCGCGTGGGCAGCGCCAGCCCCGCCGCCTCGCCCGCCTCGCGGAACACGCCGTCCCAGCCGCCCAGCAACAGGTTGTCGGGGTCGAAGGCGGCGAAATCGGGCATCTCCTCGACGTTGCCCTTGGCGATGTAGAGGTCGAGCAGGCTGTCGTTGTCGAAATCGGCGAAGGCGGCGTGCCAGCTTGTCGAAGGGCGGATGTCGCCGCCGGTGTAAGGCCGGTGTGCGGTGGCGCCGCGCTCCAGCGCGATGTCGCGATAGGTCGGGCCGTCGCCCTCGGCCCGCTCGAGCGTCTGCAGCTTGACGTCGCCCATCGAGGTCAGCGCGTATTCCGGCGCGCCGTCGCCGTCGAGGTCGGCTTCGGCGAGGCCCATGCCCCAGATCGCCACCCGCCGCCAGCCGTCGGCGGCGGTGAACGGGCGGGCGGGGCGGCCCGGCTCGACGCGCCACAGCTGCTCCTGCCCGTCGATGTGGTACTGGCGGTCGTTGGAGATGCGCAGGCTGAGCCGCCCGTCGCCCGCCCAGTCGGTGAACAGCATCGACAGCGCGCAATAGCCGGGCGAGAGCGTTTGCGGATCGTCGTAGAGAGGTCCGCCGGAGGCGTCGGGCTGCGGGCGGATCAGCAAGTTGTCGTGACAGGTGCGCCACGGCGCGCCGGGCGCCGTGCGGTCCACATAGCCGCCGAAGGCCAGCGTGGGATGCGCGGCGCCCGCCTCCCACATCGCGGCGAAGGCGGTGCTCCAGTCGGCGCCGCCGTCAAGGCCAAAGGCGCGGTTGGCGAGGCTGAAGGCGCAGTCCGGCCCGCCCTTCAGGACAAGGTTTTCGCCGACGCGCAGCGCCACCAGATCGCGAAAGCCGTCGTCGTCGATGTCGAGCGGATAGGCGCCGATCACGCCCTTGAGCAGCCGCTCGGGAATGTCGAGCGCGCGCGGCTCGAACGCCAGCGCGGCCCCCGGCGCCGATCGGTTGACGAACAGCTGCGCCGGGTTGCTTCCGCCCGCAAGGAACAGGTCGGGGCGGCGGTCGCCGTCGCAGTCGAACGCCGCCGCGCCGCCGCCGACGAAATGCTCCCACGGCCCCTCATAGCGATGAACGATTCCCGCCTCGGCGGCCTGCTCGGCGAAGCGCGGCGCGGGCGGCGCGGCTTGCGCGGGCGCGGCGAGCGCGAGGGCCGCGCAGGCGGCGCGCAGCGCGCGCCACAGGCGACGCGGCGCGGCGGCGGGGCGCGGGCGGGTCATGCGGCGGGCCTGCGCAGAGAGGCCCCGGCGCGGAGGCCGGGGCGGCGAGGGCAGGGGGCCGGGCGGCGGCGCGGCGGCGGGGCGCGGGCGGGTCATGCGGCGCGCCTGCGCGGAGAGGCCCCGGCGCGGAGGCCGGAGCGGCGAGGGCAGGGGGCCGGGCGGCGGGGCGCGGCGGGGCGCGGGCGGGTCATGCGGCGCGCCTGCGCGGAGAGGCCCCGGCGCGGAGGCCGGGGCGGCGAGGCGAGGGCGCCGGGGTGCGGCGGGGCGCCAGTGCGGCCGTAGGCGCGGCGGCGCGCGCGGGGATCATGCGGCGCGCCTGCGGGGCGCGGCCCCGGCGCGGCGAACAGGCGCGCCGTCGCGTCATCGCGGCGCCCTCAGCGCCTTGAGGAACGCGATCACTGCGACCCGCGCGGCGTCGTCGGCGGCGATGTAGGCGTCGCGCGCCGCCCGCCCTTCGCCGCCATGGGCGCGGATCGCGGCGTCGAGCGTGGTCATGTCGCCGCGATGGCCATAGGGCGCGGTGTCGCCCGCGCCCCACAACTCGGCGGTCAGGAACACGTCGCGCTCGACAAACCCCTGGCTGAGCAACTCGCCGCCGAACCCCGCCACCTGCGCATCGACCATCGCGTGACGCTTCAGATCGCCGTAGAGCGGGACCAGCGCGCGGCCTTTGGCGTCGCGCGGCAGGCGCGCGGCCCAGTCCAGCGTCGCCAGATCCAGCGCGATGGGCGCGGCCACGTCGGCGGCGCGCAGGGTTCCGGCGCCCTCGAACGGGCTGGGGTCGGCGAAGGTGAGGCTGTCGAGCGGCAGGGCGGGGATGTGGCAGGCGGCGCAGCCCAGCGCGTCGAACGCCTGCGCGCCGTCAGCCGCCAGCGCCGCCCATTGCGGATCGTCGGGCGGCGCGGCGATCGGCGGCGGCAGGCTGGCCTGAAACGCCACAAGGGCCGAGATGTCGCCGGCGCCCAGCTCATCCGCCACGCCGTCGGCGTCGAAATCGGCGCTTCCCGACCAGCGCGCGCCAAAGCGCTCCGCCGCCTGCATCCCGTGATGCGCGTTGAGCGCGGTCACGGTGAAGCGGCGCAGCGTGCCGACCACGCCCTTCTGACCGAACGGGCGCAGCGTGAGGTCGGCGTCGATCCCCTCGACCGCGCCGGTGTCGAGCGTCCCGTCGGGCAGCGCGGTCAGCGCGCCGAAGCGCACGCCCTTGGTCATGAGCGGCACCGTGACGGCGGCGCCGGTCGCGCGCGCCTCGGCCGCCGCCGCGTCGCGCTGACTGCGCAGGTCGCGGGTCATCTCGCGCGCCAGAAGCTCGATCAACCCGGCGCCGAACAGGTGCGTCGTGCCGCGCTCTGAAGAAAACTGCGGGTCGAGGATGTCGAACGCGGCGTTGCGCGCGCCCTCGGCGGTGAAGGCGTTGGCCGCGAAGCCGCCCGCGCCGCCGATCACCGGCTGGTGGTGGCAGTCGGCGCAGGCGCTGGCGTCGGGGCCGGACAGCCGCTGATGCGCCTGCGCGGCGGGGCGGCGGCGGCGCGTCGGGATGTCGGCCTGCGTGGCCATCGGGCGGCCCGCGCCCTCGGCGTCGGTGAAGCGGGCGACAAACAGCGCGCGGCCCCGCGCGATCAGCGTATCGACGCCGGCGGCCTGCGCGTCGGGATAGCGCCACGGCCGGCCGACCGCGCCTTCCGTCCAGGGGCTCTGCCTCGGGCTCTGCGCCAGCGCGGGGAAGGCGAGCAGCGCCGCCAGCGCGATCCGCTTCATCATTCCGCCGCCCCCCTGCTGGTCGCGCGCGCCGCGACGCCCGCGCTATAGCCCGCGTCCAGCCCCTGAAGCGCATGCAGCGCCGCGCCCTCCAGCGCCAGCGCGATCTCGTCCGGCTCGAGCGTCAGCGACAGCGGCGCCGAGAGCGCGGGCGCCAGCGCGGCCTCAAGCGCGGCGCGCATGGCGGGCCCGATCAGGTCCGCCGCCCGCGCGCCGGGGCCGATCAGCGCCACCCGCACCGGCCCGACCAGCGCGAACAGCCGCCCCAGCCCATAGCCCAGCGCCGCGCCCGCCGCCGCGAAAGCGGCCTGCGCGCGCGCCTCGCCCGCGCGGGCGTCGCGCGCCAGCGCGTCGGCGTCGTCCGAAGGGTCGCGCCCCGCCGCGCGCAGGATGGCGTAGTCGGCGGCGTAGGCCTCGACGCAGCCCAGCCGCCCGCAGGCGCAGGGCGCGCCGCCGGGCAGGTGCGTCATGTGGCCGAACTCCATGGCGGAGGACCGCCGCCCCTCGACCAGCGCCCCGCCCAGCACCAATCCCATGCCGACGCCGGGGCCGACCAGGATCACCGCGAAATCGGGGCCGAGCGCGGGGTCGCGCCGCGCCAGCGCCGCCGCGCTCATCGCGCAGTCGTTCACCACGGCGACCGGCGCGCCATAGCGCGCGCTCAGCGGCCCGGCGAAATCGACGCCCTGCGCGTCGAGCACCGGCGACCACAGCACCCGGCGCGCCGCCGCGTCGGTCACGCCCTGCACCGCGATGGTCAGCGCGCCCAGCGGCGGCGCCGCGCGCGATCGCGTCCGCAGCGCGTCGATGCGCGCCGCGATCTCGTCCGTCAGCCGCGCGGCGCCGGCGTCGCGCGGCAGCGGCGGCCCCTGATCGCGCGCGATCACGCCGCCCGCATAGTCGGCCAGCGACAGGCTGACCGCGCGCGCCGAGACCACCGCCGCCACCACCGAGGCGCGCGCGGGGCTGAGCCGCAGCGGCGCCTGCGGCCGCCCGCGCGCGGGCTGTTCGGCGGCGGGGTCTGCGGGATCGGCGGGCGCGATCAGCCCCTCCGACAGCATCTGCGCGCCGATGGCCGAGACGGTCGCGCCGCTGAGGCGGGTCTCCGCCGCCAGCGCCGTGCGCGACAGCGCGCCGCCGCGCCTGAGCGCCGCCAGCAGCGCCGCGC
This sequence comes from uncultured Rhodobacterales bacterium, assembly GCA_964584215.1. Classification (GTDB taxonomy): domain Bacteria; phylum Pseudomonadota; class Alphaproteobacteria; order Rhodobacterales; family Rhodobacteraceae; genus Rubrimonas. Next base: position 5,580 of record CAZOZE010000068.1, on the reverse strand, counting down.
GGTTGCGCGCCCGCACCGCGTCGATCCGAGATTTCCCTGCCATCCGAACGTTTCCGACCGATCATTGCGCGCCGGCGCGCGTCTTTGGAGAAACATGTTGACGCGGGAGCGCGCTTGAGTCACTCATTTTCTTCGAGGTTCGAAAAAAAGAACCCGCCGCCGCCTGAGTCGCGGCGACCGTGTCGATCCGGCCGCCCGCAGGCGACGGACATTGATCGAGCCGCCAACAGGCGGCCATGGGGAGGAAGCGATGAAAAAATTCATGAGCGCGCTCGCGGGCGCGTCGGCGATCGCGCTGTTCGCCGGTCAGGCCTCGGCGCTGGTGGTCGGCGTGTCGTGGTCGAACTTCCAGGAGGAGCGCTGGAAGACCGACGAGGCCGCCATCGTCGCGCAGCTTGAGAAGATGGGTCACAGCTACATCTCCGCCGACGCGCAGTCCTCCGCCGCCAAGCAGCTGACCGACGTCGAGAGCCTGATCTCGCAGGGCGCCGACGCGCTGATCATCCTGGCGCAGGACAGCGACGCCATCGGCCCGGCGGTGCAGAAGGCCGCCGACGAAGGCATCCCCGTGGTCGGCTACGACCGGCTGATCGAGAACCCCGACGCCTTCTACATCACCTTCGACAACAAGGAGGTGGGCCGGATGCAGGCCCGCGCCGTGTTCGAGGCGCAGCCGACCGGCAATTACGTGTTCATCAAGGGCTCCTCGGCCGATCCGAACGCCGATTTCCTGTTCTCCGGCCAGATCGAGGTGCTCAAGGCCGCCATCGACAGCGGCGCGATCAAGAACGTCGGCGAGGCCTACACCGACGCCTGGCTGCCCGCCAACGCGCAGAAGAACATGGAGCAGTTCCTGACCGCCAACGACAACCAGGTGGATGCGGTGGTCGCCTCCAACGATGGCACCGCCAGCGGCGTGGTCGCGGCGCTGACGGCGCAGGGGCTGGCGGGCGCGGTGCCGGTCTCGGGGCAGGACGGCGACCACGCCGCGCTGAACCGCGTCGCGCTGGGCACCCAGACGGTCAGCGTCTGGAAGGACGCGCGCGTGCTGGGCGCCAAGGCCGCCGAGATCGCGGCGATGATGGCCGAAGGAACCAAGATGGCCGACGTCCCCGGCGCCGTCACGTTCAACGGCGGGCCGAAGGGCATCGAGATGACCTCGTTCTTCCTCGCCCCGGTGCCGGTGACCCGCGCCAACCTCGCCGACGTGATCGAGGCGGGCTGGGTCAGCAAGGAGACCGTCTGCCAGGGTGTGCCGAAGGGGGCCATCGCCGTCTGCGACTGACGCCCGCCAAGGGGACCGGGGGCGTCAGACCCCCGGCCCGCAAAGACGCAAGGGGAGAACGCCGCCATGGCCGACCAGACCGCCGACGCCCCGCCGAGGGGCGCAGCTTCCGTGCAGCTTGGCCCGGTCGCGCAATTCCTGAAAGCCACCGAGATCGACACCCGGATGCTGGGCATGGTCGGCGCGCTGGCGGTGATATGGATCGGGTTCCACCTCGCCTCCGGCGGCACGTTCCTGACCGCGCGCAACCTGTGGAACCTGTCGGTGCAGACCTCCTCCATCGCGGTGATGTCCACCGGCATGGTGCTGATCATCGTCACCCGCAACATCGATCTGTCGGTCGGCTCGATGCTGGGCTTCATCGGCATGATGATGGGGGTGATGCAGGCCGACTGGCTGCCCGCGCTCTGGGGCTATGACCAGCCGGTGACGTGGATCGTCTCGCTTCTGTTCGGCATCGGCGTCGGCGCCGCCATCGGCGCGCTGCACGGCTACATCATCGCCTATCTGGGGGTGCCCGCGTTCATCGTGACGCTGGGCGGCCTGCTGGCGTGGCGCGGCGGGGCGTGGTGGGTGACGTCGGGGCGCACGGTCGCGCCGATGGACGGAACCTTCGCGCTGATCGGCGGCGGCACCCAGGGCGCCATCGGCGCGACCGCAAGCTGGGTGATCGCGCTGGCGGTCTGCGCGGCGATCGTCGCCGGGCTGGTCTCGGGCCGCGCGCGGCGGCGGCGGTTCAACTTCCCGCTGCGTCCGCTGTGGGCGGAGGGCGTGCTCGGCGCGCTCGGCTGCGGCCTGACGCTGGTCGCGGTCGCGGTCGCCAACGCCTATCCGTGGCCGTCGCGGGTCGCGGCGCGCTATGCCGAGGCCAACAACATCCCCGTTCCCGAGGGCGGGCTGCTGATCGCGCACGGCCTCGCGATTCCGGTGCTGGTGGCGCTGGCGGTGGGGCTGGCGATGACCTTCCTCAGCACCCGCACCCGCTTTGGCCGCTATGTGTTCGCCATCGGCGGCAACCCGGAGGCGGCGGAGCTGGCGGGCGTGGACGTGCGCTGGGTCAAGATGAAGATCTTCATGCTGATGGGCGCGCTGGTCGCCATCGGCGCCGCGATCTCGACCGCGCGGCTGAACGCCGCCACCAACGCGCAGGGCACGCTGGACGAGCTCTATGTGATCGCGGCGGCGGTGATCGGCGGCACCTCGCTCGCGGGCGGCGCGGGCACCATCTACGGCGCCATGCTCGGCGCGCTGGTGATGCAGTCGCTGCAGTCGGGCATGGTGCTGATGGGGCTGGACACGCCGCTGCAGAACATCGTCGTCGGCATGGTGCTGGTGCTGGCGGTCTGGGTGGACACGGTCTATCGGGGGAAGACGCTATGAGCCAAAAGGGAACCCCGCTGGTGGAGATGCGCGACGTCTCCATCGCCTTCGGCGGCATCAAGGCCGTGGACGACGTCAGCGTCGATCTCTATCCCGGCGAGGTGGTGGCGCTGCTGGGCCACAATGGCGCCGGGAAATCGACGCTGATCAAGATCCTGTCGGGCGCCTATCCGCGCGACGCCGGAGAGATCCTCGTCAACGGCGAACCCGCCGAGATCAACAACCCGCGCGACGCCAAGAAATACGGCATCGAGACGATCTATCAGTCGCTGGCGCTGGCCGACAACGTGGACGCCGCCGCCAACCTGTTTCTGGGGCGTGAGCTTGTCACCCGCTGGGGCACGCTGGACGACGCGGCGATGGAGTCCGCCTGCCGCGAGGTGATGGGCCGTCTCAACCCCAACTTCCAGCGGTTCAAGGAGCCGGTGAAGGCGCTGTCGGGCGGTCAGCGCCAGTCGGTCGCCATCGCCCGCGCCATCCACTTCAACGCCCGGATCCTGATCATGGACGAGCCGACGGCGGCGCTCGGCCCGCAGGAGACGGCGCAGGTGGGCGAGCTGACCAAGCAGCTCAAGCAGGAGGGTATCGGCATCTTCCTGATCTCCCACGACATCCACGACGTGTTCGACCTCGCCGACCGCGTCAGCGTGATGAAGAACGGCCAGTTGGTCGGCTCGGGCCGGGTCGGGGACATGACCAAGGACGAGGTGCTGGGCATGATCATCCTTGGCAAGTGCCCGCCCGGCGCCGTGCCGGGGCCGGGGGCGCTGGCGGCCTGACAAGCCCGCGCCGCCTTTCCGGCGGTCCGTGCGTGGACGGCCCCCGGCGGGGCGGCTTTCGCAAGGGCCGCGCGCTTGGCTTGGGTTGATAGCGATAACATAAGCGGGGACTTCCGCCACCGGGAAGAAATCGAGACAGGTCATGGCGACGCTGCCAGAGCTGTTTTCCCTCGATGGCGAGCGGGCGCTGATCACCGGCTCGTCGCAGGGGATCGGGTATGCGCTCGCCGCCGGGCTGCGGGCCGCCGGCGCCGAGATCGTGCTGAACGGCCGGGATCGCGAAAAGCTCGCCCGCGCGGCGGCGGAACTGGCCGCCGACGACGGCCCCGCCGTGCGCCTGCTGCCGTTCGACGCGACGCGGCATGACGAGGCGCGCGCGGCGGTGGATGGTTTCGAGGCCGAACACGGCGCCATCGGCATCCTGATCAACAACGCCGGGATGCAGCACCGCACGCCGCTGGAGGACTTTCCCGCCGAAGCGTTCGAGAGGCTGCTGCGCGCCAACGTCTCCAGCGCCTTCAACGTCGGCCAGGCCTGCGCGCGGCACATGATCGGGCGGGGAAAGGGCAAGATCATCAACATCGCCAGCGCCCAGACCGCGCTCGCGCGCCCCGGCATCGCCCCCTATACGGCGACCAAGGGCGCCATCGGCAATCTGACCAAAGGCATGGCGACGGACTGGGCGCGCAAGGGGCTGCAATGCAACGCCATCGCGCCGGGCTATTTCGAGACGCCGCTGAACGCGGCGCTGGTCGCCGACCCCGAGTTCACCGCGTGGCTGGAGAAGCGCACCCCCGCCGGGCGCTGGGGCAGGGTGGAGGAACTGGTCGGCGCCGCCGTGTTCCTGTCCTCCCCGGCCTCCGGATTCGTGAACGGCCACACCCTGTATGTGGATGGCGGCATCACGATTTCGCTTTGAGCCGCTATGTCGTCATGGGCGTCAGCGGCTGCGGCAAGTCCGGCGCGGGCCGCCGTCTGGCCGCCGCGCTGGGCGCGCGTTTTTGCGAGGGCGACGCGCTGCATTCCCCCGAAAGCGTGGCGAAGATGGCGGCGGGCGCGCCGCTCGACGACGCGGACCGCTGGCCGTGGCTCGACCGGGTGGCCGAGCGGCTGCGCGCAGGCCCGCCGCCGGTGGTCGTCGCCTGCTCGGCGCTGAAGCGGGCCTATCGCGACCGCTTGCGCGCGGGCGCGGGCGGCGACGTGCGTTTCCTGCATCTGACCGGGGCGCGGGACGTGATCGCGGCGCGCATGGCGGCGCGGACCGGGCATTACATGCCGGTCTCCCTGCTCGACAGTCAGTTCGCCGCGCTGGAGCCGCCGGAAGCGGATGAGGCGGTGACGACATTCGACATCGCGCAGCCGATCGACCATCTCGTGGCCCGGATGCTGAAAGCGATCCGGGAGGACGCGCGATGAAATCCGACGCCGCCCCGCCCGACGCCGACCCGTCCAGAACCGCCCTGATCGCCATCATCGGCGCGCGCCTTGTCGAGACCGGCGCGCCGCTATGGGGCTTTGGCGCCCGGCCCGCGCGCGGCCCCGACTGCGCCTCAGCGCGCCGCCTCGCACAACGGGCGGCGCGGCGCGCCGGGCGTCTCGGGCGCCATCAGCAAGGCGCACGGGTCATAGCCCGCCGCTGCGAACCGCGCGGCGATGTCGCGCAGCGTCTCGCCGTCGAGCGCCGCCTCGCGCGCAAGCACCCAGCCATAATCGCGCGAGGGGTGGCCGACGGCGCTCCAGCGATAGCCGGGGTCGAGCGCGATCACGACATAGTCGCCCGCGAACGGCCAGACCCACTGGCCGAAGATGCTGAAGAACGCCACCTCCAGCGCGCCGATGTCGGGGCTCTGCGTGAACCGCGCCCGGCCCTCGGCCTGTTTCATCTCCCCCGCCGCCGTGCGGCAGGCGTTCAGCACGTCCAGCTCGCCCTCGGGCGTCAGCGCATAGGTCGCGGTGGTGTCGCTGGCGCAGTCGCGCTGGAACCACGCCGGGATCGACGCGATCTCATGCCAGCGGCCCAGATAGCGCGCGGCGTCGAAGCCGGTGACGGGCGTGACTTGTGCGGCGAGGGCGGGCGCGGCGAGGGCGCAGGCGATCAGCGTGGCGCGCAGCATCGGGGAATCCTCAAAAGAATGC
>CAZOZE010000067.1:0-13344 GCA_964584215.1 uncultured Rhodobacterales bacterium | reverse complement strand
CGACAGGCGGACGGTCGCGCCCGCGTCGGACGCGCGAAGGGCGGCGCAGGTGTGGCTGCGGTAGGCGTGCATGGCGGCTCTCCGGATCGGCGGCAGGTGTGCGGGCTGCGGCGTAGCGCCTAATCCGAAGGGCTGCAAGCGGAGGGCATCTTATCCGCTTGCCTTGACCTTGCCATCAAGCGCAAGAACAGAAGCTTCTATATTTTCGGAATATTTAAAAATATCATCAATACTTTCAATGTCGAAACGGGTCTCTTCCTTACCATTAAAAACACCAATCCTCTTTTGTTTACGATTAAAGTGTAAACGGCAGATTGTTTTTCGATTGTTGTCGTCAAGAATGATTGCGCAGTAGCTCTTTGAGTCTCTAATGTGGACTCTATCAGCTGATACGTGTCGCCTGACTATTGCTCTGACTATTTGATAAGCTTCTATTTCTTCAACGGTTGTCTCAATCCCGTCATCCGATGAAATATCTCCACTCGCTTCTGGCGAAAGTGTTTTATCCTCAGGCACCTCTGGCTTTTGTATTGCGTCAGTCAAGCGTTGATTGAGTCTATCGCGAAGCGTTTCACGCATAGCTTTGGCGACCAATGTTGCAAGCCATTCGCGCGTTGATGCAACGAGGCGACCCTGATACACGCGGCGCGCAAAAAGCTCTACCAATTCGTCGGATGGTGAATCTATTTCTTTTGAAATAACAGCTTTTAAAAGTGATAAATACTTTAGATCGTTAGCGCTATTTAGTATGGCGTCAATGGCAAACTGTTCCGCACGGAATTTTAACAATTCTACAATTGCGTTCTGTGAAATATCGTCAAGTCTAAATATAAAAAATGGCTGAACGTCCATTTTGTTTTGGTTATCAAGATCCGAAAAAAATCTAAATTCTATTCCATTTGTCAGAAGCGCCAGTCTTGCGTTAGTGACAGAAAAATATCTATATAACTGTGATGGTCCGATATTTGAGAGATCGCACCCAATGGGCTTGCACTCGATGAGTATGCGAACGTCATCGCCGACTTTAATAGCATAATCAACCTTTTCACCTTTTTTTATGCCGTGGTCTGCATTAAACTCTGGTATTACGACTGAAGGATCAAAAACATCGTAACCAAGGGCTTGAATAAATGGCATGACAAGGGCTGTTTTCGTGGCCTCTTCAGTAAGAAGCTTATCAGAGGATTTTTCAGCCCGCTTCGCAAGAGCTCTCAAGCCGTCCTCGAATGCGCTCACCAAATCTACCTCCCGTGATCACCGCTGTGATTTTAGGATAAATTTGGCGCACCTTGTCAATATAAGATGCTGATGTGGCGTGCATCGTTGAAGCTGTTGCAAGCGAAAGGCCGCGCCGGGCCCGGCCCGGCGCGGCATGGGCGCGGCGCGGCGGCTACGCGCCCTTGCCGTTCTGTGCGGCCTGGGGGCCGGCCTTGGCGGCCTCCGCCCCCATCTTGGCCGCCATCTGCATCAGCTCGGTGGCCTCGGCGGCGTAGTCGGTCACGGCCTGCGCGCAGAAGGTCTGCGCGAGAATGGCCATCTCGGGGGCGTCGGCGCAGCCGGCGATCTTGTTCGCCGTCTCCATGTCGCGCTCGATCCGCCTCGCGGCGAAGTCGAGCAGGCGGCGCTGCACGGCCAGCATCTCGTGCATCATCCGCGCGTTCGCCTTTGCGGCGGCGGCGAAGCTCTGCTGGTTGACGGCGGCGAACCGGTCGAACGGAATCGGTTTCGGCGCCGTCTTGTTTTCGCTGGTGTGGGCGGTGGTCATGGACATCCTCCTGTCACGGGACCTTCTGTCACGCACGGCGAGCGATGGGGGGGGGATCGCTGTCCCGGTCGTACGCACCGGCGGGTCAGTTGAGCGCAGCGCCCGCCGTTCACGCCTCAGTTGTATCGTGCGCAATCCTGCGGGGATTCGCCCGGCCGCCGCGTTGATCTGGATCAACGCGGCGGGCGTTTGCATCCGGCTCAGGTGACCGGCGTGATGACGATCTCGACGCGGCGGTTGGCGGCGCGGCCCTGCGCGGAGGCGTTGCTGGCGATGGGCTGGGTCTCGCCCCTGCCCACCGCGACCATGCGCGCGCGCTTTACGCCCTCGGCGGCGAGAAACTCCAGCACCGAGGACGCGCGCGCCTCGCTCAGCCGCTGGTTATAGGCCGCCGAGCCGGTGCTGTCGGTGTGGCCCACCACGTCGATCAGCGTCGAGGGATAGGTTTGCAGCGTGAAGGCGAACTCGCGCAGCGTGTCGGTGAAGCGCGGCTGGATCGTGGCGCTGTCCACGGCGAAGGTCACGTTCTCGGGCAGGGTGACGATCAGCTGGTCGCCGGTGTTGACCACGGTGGCGCCGGTGCCCGCCAGATCGTCGTTGAGATCGGCCTCCTGCCGGGTGAGATAAGCGCCGACGGCGCCGCCCGCGACCGCGCCGATCCCGGCGCCGACGGCGGCGTTGCGCCGGTCGTTGCCGCCGACCAGCAGGCCCAGACCCGCGCCGATGGCGGCGCCGGTCGCCGCGCCGATGCCGACGCTTGCGGCCTGCGAGGGCTGGCCGCCGGGTTGCTGCGCGCAGGCGCCGAGCAGGGCGAGGGCGGCGGCGGTGAGGGCAAGGCGTTTCATGACTACGCTCCGTGAAGGGACAGGCGCTTGCCGATAGGCGGCGCGCGTGGCGATATTACGACGCCGCGCGCAGCGCCGCCAGCAGCGGCGCCCATTCGGCGCGCAGAAGCTGAAACGCCTTTTGCGGCCGGTCGAACACCGACAGGCCCTGCCCGGCGAGATCGACATAGGCCGCGCGGTCGCCGATCCGCGCCACAGGCGCGCGCTCCAGCGCCGCGAAGAACGCCTCCAGCGCGTCGAGCGCGCGCCCCTTGCGCACCCGGTTGGCCAGCACATGCACCGTGGCGCGGCCCTTGCGGATGCGCTTGAGCGCGTCGAGGTCGTCGAGAAACCGCGCCGTGGCGCGCATGTCGAAGGCCGAGGGCGCCACCGGCGTCACCACCGCGTCGGCCTCCGCCGCCAGCGTCTCGGCCTTGTCGCCCTTCAGCGCGCCGGGCGCGTCGATCACCAGCCAGTCCAGCCCCTTCGGCGCGTCGCCGACATCCTTGCCCCGCGACCAGTCGAGCGTCTCGATCGCCGCCGCCGCCGGGGGGCGCGCCTTGAGCCAGCGCAGGGCGGTGCGCTGCCGGTCGGCGTCGGCCAGCGCCACCCGAAGGCCCTGCGCCGCCAGCGCCGCCGCCAGCGTGGTCGCGGTGGTGGTCTTGCCGACGCCGCCCTTGGCGTTCGCGATCAGAACCGAGCGCATCTCTCCCCCCATGATCCGCAGCGTTTCGCGCGACCTTAGAGCGGGGCGGCGCGCGCGTCGATGCAAAGCGCCATTTGCCCCGAGACAAGCGCGGATCGCCGCGCTAGAACGCGCACCATGAGAATAGTGACCGAACAAGCCGCGCTGGAGGCGCTGTGCGCCGAATACGCCGCGCACCCCTTCATCACCGTCGATACCGAGTTCATGCGCGAGCGGACCTACTGGCCGCAACTGTGCCTTGTGCAGCTTGCGCGCCCCGGCGACGACCCCGGCGCGGCGGCGGTGGTCGACCCGATGGCCGACGGGCTGGACCTGGCGCCGCTGTTCGCGCTGATGGCCAACCCCGACGTGGTCAAGGTGTTTCACGCTGCGCGCCAGGACGTGGAGATCTTTCACAACCTCGGCGGCGTGGTGCCCGCGCCGATGTTCGACACCCAGGTTGCGGCGATGGTCTGCGGCCATGGCGAGCAGGTCGGCTATGAGACGCTGGTCCGCCGCATCGCGCGCCAGCCGCTCGACAAGAGTTCGCGCTTCACCGACTGGGCGCGCCGCCCCCTGAGCGAGAAGCAGCTGGTCTATGCGCTGGGCGACGTGACGCATCTGCGGGTGATCTACGAGAAGCTGGCGCAGGAGCTCAGGCGCACCGGGCGCGGGCCGTGGGTCGCCGAGGAGATGGGGGTGCTGACCGACCCCGCGACCTATCGGAACGACCCCGAGACCGCGTGGCGGCGCCTGCGCTGCCGCTCCGGCAACGGGCGGTTCCTGGCGGTGACGCAGGCGCTGGCGGCGTGGCGGGAGCGTGAGGCGCAGGCGCGCGACGTGCCGCGCGGGCGCATCCTGAAGGACGACGCGCTGCTGGAGGTGGCGGCGGCGCGGCCGAAGTCGATGGAGGATCTCGGCGCGCTGCGCCTGCTCCAGCGCGAGGGGCGCAAGCCCGCCATGTCGGAGGCGATCCTCGCGGCGGTGGCGGCGGGCGAGGCCGGTCCGCCGCTGGTGGTCGAGAGCGCAGGGGCCGACGCCCAGCCGCGCCCCGGCGCCGCGGCGCTGACCGATCTGCTGAAGGTGCTGCTCAAGGCGCGCTGCGACGCGGCGGGCGTGGCGCAAAAGCTGGTGGCCAGCAGCGCCGACCTCGAAGCGCTCGCCGCGCAGGAGGCGCCGACGATCCCCGCGCTCAGCGGCTGGCGGCGGGAGGTGTTCGGCGCCGACGCGCTGCGGCTGAAGAATGGCGAGATCGCGCTGTCCGCCACGCCGCAAGGGGTGCGGGTGGTCGCGGTGAGCGGCTGAGCGGATCGACGCCATCCGCGGCGATCTGGCGCCTGTCAAAACGGCGATTGCCGAAATCCCGCTGAATTGCGCCGAATTGCAGTGCTTCGTTCACTTAAGGCGCCGCATCGTGTTCGCAGTTGCAGCATGGGCCGCGACATGCGCGGGCGCCGCGCCCCGGCGCCGGCGCCCAGAAAGCGGGGCCCGAAAGCGGGGATCAGCCAGGATCGAACTGTTTTTCGTCGCGTGTCTGTCAGTGTCGCCGCAGCAATGTCAGGAGCGCGCGCTGACCTTTTCGGAGGTCTCGCCGATGACGTGCCCGACCGGCGCGCAGGCGGTGCTGGCGCGCTGGACCGGCGCGCGGCCCGGCTGGCGGGTGACGCGCTGGCGCTGCGGCTACGCCTCGGCGCGCGGGCGCGCGGCCTGATCCGCGCTCAGCCGCCGAAAGCGCCGCCCAGCAGCCACAGCCAGAAGCTGATGCTGACCACCGACGCCGCCGTGCCGATCAGCACCGCGCTCGCCGCCGCGCCCTGCGCGCGGTTGTACATGGTGGCGAACACATAGCCGTTCATGCCGGGCGGCATCGCCGCCGTCACCACCGCCGCGCGGGTCAGCTCGGGCGGCAGGGCGAACACCCAGGCGCACAAGCCATAGGCGATGGCGGGATGGACGACGATCGACAGCGCGGCGGTCGCCGAGGCCACACCCAGATCGGCGCGCAGCTTGTAGCGCGTCAGCGCGCCGCCCAGCCCGAACAGCGCCGCGGGCAGCGCCGCCGTCGCCACCATGTCCACCGCGCTCATCACGAAGCCCGGCGCGACGACGCCGCCGAGGTTCAGCGCGAACCCCGCCGCCAGCCCGATGGTCAGCGCGTTGGAGAACATCGCCTTGCCCGCGCGCGTCACGGTCGCGGCCAGCCCGACGCCGTCGCGGCGCGAGAACTCCATGGTGACAATGCCGAGCAGATAGCAAAACGGCGCGTGGATCGAGATGATCACGAAGTTCGGCGCCAGCGCGTCCACGCCATAGGCGCGCGTCATGATCGGCAGGCCGAGCAGCACCGAGTTCGAGAACAGCGCGCAAAAGCCGATCGCCACCGCCTCGCCCGGCCTGCGCCGCCACACCCCGCGCGCCAGCGCGATGGCGCCCGCGAAGCACAGCACGGCGCCGGTATAGAACGCCAGCAGCAGGTCGGTGTCGAAATCGCGCGCCAGATCGAGGCGGTAGATCGCCGCGAACAGCAGCAGCGGCACCGCGAAGCGCACCGCAAACGCCATCAGCCCGTCCACCGCGCTCTGCGGAAAGCCGCCCACCCGCACGGCTGCGTAGCCCGCGCCGACGATCAGGAACACCGGCGCGATCACCGAGAGAACGGAGAGCATCGCCCTCAGATCCTGAACGTCAGCGTCATCCCGTCATGCGCCGGGTGCACATGGTCGGGCGTCTCCGCCGCGACGCGGTCGTGGTCGAGGTCGATGTGCATGTTGGTGATCACCGCGCGCGCCGGTTTCGCCCGCGCGATCCAGTCGAGCGTCTGCGCAAGGTGGGAATGCGTCGCGTGCGGCTCGTAGCGCAGCGCATCGACGATCCAGCACTCCAGCCCCTGCACCGCCGCCCAGGCGGCCTCGCTCATCGCCGAAACGTCGGGCAGATAGGCGACGGGGCCGAAGCGAAAGCCCAGCGCCTCGATCCGCCCGTGCGGCGTGGCGAAGGGCAGGGCGGTCAGCGGCCCGCCCGCGCCCGCCACCGTCACCGGCCCGGCGATCTCATGCAGGTCGAGGATCGGCGGATAGAGGCTGCCCGGCGGCGCCTCGAACACATAGCCGAAGCGCGCGCGCAGCACGTCGGCGGTCGCGGACGGCGCCCAGACCGGCAGGCGGGCGCGGCGGTTGAACACGATCTGGCGCAGGTCGTCGATGCCGTGGACGTGGTCGGCGTGTTCATGGGTGAACAAGACCGCGTCGAGATCGCCGACCTCCGCGCTCAGCAGTTGCTCGCGCATGTCGGGGCCTGCGTCCACCAGCACCCGCGTCGCGCCCTGCGCGGTGACGCGCTCCACCAGGATCGCGCAGCGGCGGCGGCGGTTCTTCGGGTTGGTCGGGTCGCAGGCCCCCCAGCGCCCGCCCAGACGCGGCACCCCGCCCGAGGAGCCGCAGCCGAGGATGGTGACGCGCAATTCGGCCATCAGGACGCCGCCTTTGTGAACAGCCGGTCGAAATTGGCGCAGGTCGCGGCGGCGAAGTCCTCAAGGCTCATGCCGAAGGTCTCCGCGCCGACCTGCGCGGTCAGCGCGGTAAAGGCGGGTTCGCAGCGTTTCCCGCGATGCGGCGGCGGGGCGAGGTAGGGCGAGTCGGTCTCGACCAGAATGCGCTCCAGCGGCGCGGCGGCGAAAATCGCGCGCAGATCGCCCGATTTCGGAAACGCCGCGATGCCCGACATCGACAGATAGAAGCCAAGGCCCAGCGCCGCTTCGGCCAGCGCCGGGCTGGAGGAGAAACAGTGCATGACGCAGGCGTAGGCGCCCGCCGCGTGCTCCTCGGCCAGAATGCGCGCCATGTCGGCGTCGGCGGCGCGGGCGTGGATGATCAGCGGCAGGCCGGTGCGCCGCGCGGCCGCGATGTGCAGGCGCAGGCTGGCCTGCTGCGCGGCGGCGCTGTCGGCGCTGTAGTGATAATCCAGCCCGGTCTCGCCGATGCCGACCATGCGCGGATGCGCCGCCAGCCGCACGAGATCCTCCACCGTGAAGGCGGGGTGCGCGGCGGCCTCCATCGGGTGGACGCCTGCGGCGAAGAACACGCCCGGCTGCGCCTCGGCGATGGCTTGCGCGGCGGGCGCGCGGGCGAGCGTTGTGGCGATGGTGACCATCCGCGTCACCCCCGCCGCACGGGCGCGCGCCACCACGGCGTCGAGTTCGCCGATCAGGTCGGGAAAGTCGAGGTGGCAATGGCTGTCCACCAGCTCGGGCGCCGACATCTGCGAGGGATCCGCCATGCAAGGGTTTTTCAGGGGTCTAGTGCGCGCGCGGCGACCGCGTCAAGCCGCAGCCAGAGGTCGAGCACGACATGCGCGGGGTCGAGGTTGACCAGCAACGCCCGCGCGGCGCGGGTCTGGGTTTCCGCCGCCGCCTCCGCCCAGAGCCGCGCGCGCGCGGCGTCGGGCGCCAGCCGCGCCGCCAGCCTTTCCTCGGCGGGCGCGGCGGCGGGGCCGCCCGCGCCCGCGCCCGCCCGCGCCAGACGCTGCAACAGCGTCACCGTCAGGTCGAGCAGCAGGGCGTAGCGCGCCTGCGCGTCGCGCCCGGCGGCCTGATCGGCCAGCGCGATCAGCGCGCCGCGATCCATGCCCGGCGCCTGCGCCAGCAGCCCCGCCATGCGCGCATAGAGCGCGGGCGCGTCCTGATCGGCCAGCCGCAGCGCCGCGCCCGGCGCGCCGCCCGACAGCGCCGCCAGCGGGCCTGCGTCGGGCGGCGCGCCCGCGCCCGCATCGGCCAGCGCGCGCGCCAGATCGTCCGGCGCCAGCGGCGCGAGGTCGAGCGTGCGGCAGCGCGAGCGGATGGTGGGCGGAAGCCGCCCCGGCGCCTGCGCCACCAGCAGCAGCATGGCGCGCGCGGGCGGCTCCTCCAGCATCTTCAGCAGCGCGTTGGCGGCGGCGGGGTTCATCTCGTCGGCGGCGTCCACCACCGCCACGCGCCAGCCGCCGTCGGCGGCGGACAGGCCGAAGAACGGCCGCAGGCCGCGCACCTCGTCCACGGTGATCATCGCGCGCAGCCGCTTGGCCTTGGCGTCCCACGGGCGGCGCAGGGTTTTCAGCCGCGCCTCCGACTGCGCCGCGACGCGCCGCGCGACCGGGTGATCGGCGGGCAGCGCCAGCGTGTCGGGCGCCGCGTCCTGCGCCAGCAGCGCGCGGGCGATGCGGTAGGCCAGCGTCGCCTTGCCGACGCCGCGCGGGCCGCGCAGCAGCCAGGCGTGGTGCAGCCGTCCGGCGCGCCACGCCTGCAGGAACGCCGCCTCCGCCGCGCTCTGGCCATGCAGCGTCAGCGTCTCGCGCGGGTGCGGCGCGCCGGGGGCGCGGTCGGGTTCGGGGATCGGCTCGGGCTCACGCGCCATGGGTCACAGGCCCAGCCGCGCGGCCACCGCCGCGCGCAGCCGGGCGGCCACCGCGTCCGCGTCGCCTTCGGCGTCGATCAGCGCGCAGCGCGCCGGCTCGGCCTCGGCGATGGCGCGAAAGGCGGCGCGCAGGGCGCGCTGGAACTCCAGCCCGAAGCCCTCGAACCGCCCCGGCGCATCCGCGCGCGCCTGGCCGCGCGCCAGCGACCGCGCCGGGTCGATGTCGAGGATCAGCGTCAGGTCGGGGTCCAGCCCGATCATCAGGCGGTGCAGCGCGTCCACGGTCGCGCGATCCACGCCGCAGGCGTTCGCGCCGCGCCGCGCGCCCTGATAGGCGCGGGTCGAGTCCACATAGCGGTCGCAGAGCACAACCGCGCCGCGCGTCAGCGCCGGGCGCAGGGTGCGCTCCATGTGGTCGCGGCGCGCGGCGGTGAACAGCAACAGCTCGGTCTCGGCCGACCAGCGCCCCGGCGCCCCCTCCACCAGCAGGCGGCGGATCTCCTCCGCCCCCGGCGCGCCGCCCGGCTCGCGCGTCGTCGCCACGTCGCGGCCCCCGGCGCGCAGGGCGTCGGCGAGCGCCGCGATCTGGGTGGACTTGCCCGCGCCGTCAACGCCCTCGACGGTGATGAACAGCCCGCGTGCGGCGCTCACGACGCCTCGGGCGCCATCAGCCGCGCCAGCAGCAGCCGCGCCGCCGCCGTCAGCCGCTCCACCACGCCGCCTGCGCCCACATCCGCCGTCGCCAGCAGCGGATAGCTGACCGCGCCCACGCCCGGCGTCTCGACGATCAGATCGGCGATGTGCTGTCCCTTCGCGATCGGCGCGCGCACCGGGCCGTCATAGCGCACGCGCGCGCGGATGCGGTCGGCGTCGGCCACCGGGACCGTCACCATCAGATCGGAGGCCGGGGCCAGCCCCACGCGCGGCGCGTCGCCGATCCAGACCTCGGCCTCGGCGACCGCCTCGCCCGCGCGATAGAGCGCGCCGGTGCGGAACTCGCGATAGGCCCAGTTGGCGAGCTTTTCCGCCTCGATGCGCCGTTCGCTCATGCTTGAGAGGCCCGCCAGCACCACCACCACGCGCCGCCCGTCGCGGTTGAGCGTGGCGACAAGGCCATAGCCCGCCGCCTCGGTATGGCCGGTCTTCATGCCGTCGGCGCCGATGTCGAGCGCCAGCAGCGGGTTGCGGTTGGCCTGGGTGATGCCTTCCCAGGTGAACTCGCGCTCCGAGAAGAACGGATGAAACTGCGGAAACTCGGTCACGATCCGGCTGGCCATCCGCGCCAGATCGCGCACGCTCATCAGATGGGCGTCGTCGGGCCAGCCGGTGGCGTTGACGAAATGCGAGTCGGTCAGCCCGATTTCGGGCGCGCGTTCGTTCATGCGCGCGGCGAAGGCGGCCTCGGTGCCCGCCAGCCCCTCGGCCAGCACGATGCAGGCGTCGTTGCCCGACTGCACGGTGACGCCGTAGAGCAGATCCTCGACGCGGATGCGGTCGCCGACATGGACGAACATCTTGCTGCCGCCCATGCGCCAGGCGGTCTCGCTGACCGGAAAGCGGTCGTCCAGCGACAGCCGCCCGTCGGCGAGCGCCTCGAACACCATGTTCAGCGTCATCAGCTTTGACATGGACGCAGGCGGCAACGGCTGGTCGGCGTTCTTCTCCATCAGCACGGCGCCCGACGCGAGATCGAGCACGATCGCCGCGCGGGCGGGGGTGTCGAGCGCGCGGGCGGGGAGCGCGGCGGTCAGCGCAAGGGCCAGCGCGGCGGCCAGCCGCAGGATGGTGCGTCGCATCGGGGTTCTCCTGGCGCCCTGGTCGCGCCGCCCGTCGCGCGGCGGCGCATTTCGTGCGAGACTTTCCCCGCCGCGCCCCCAAATATCAAGGGTGCGTCACGCAGCCGCGCCCCGAACGGCGCCGCGCAACGGAGGATCGATGGCCAGCATCGTTCGGCAATTCGCGATCATCCTCGTCCTCGCGGGCGCTGGCTATGGCGGCTGGCATTTCTGGCGGCTGCAGGACGCGGCGTCCTCCGAGGCGCCGCAGCGCGCGCGCTCGGCCCCCGGCGTCGTGGCGGCGCCCGCCGTGCTCGACCGCGTCGAGCGCACCGTGGCGGCGGTGGGCGCCGCGCGGCCGCTGCGCTCGGTGGCGCTGGCGACGCTGTCGGACGGGCGGATCGTCGAGCTTGGCTTCAGCGGCGGCGAGCGGGTGCGCGAAGGGCAGGCGCTGCTGCGGCTCGACGACGCGACCGAGCGCGCGACGGTGCAGGAGGCGCAGGCCGATCTCGACCGCGCCAGCAACGCCTATGACCGCGCCTATGCGCTGTATACCCAGCGCCGTCTGGCGGAGACCGAGTTCGACGCGGCGCGCGCGGGCCTCAGCGGCGCCGAGGCGCGGCTGGAACGGGCGCTCAAGGCGCTGGCCGACCGCACGGTGCTGGCGCCGTTCGACGGCGTGGCGGGGTTCCGCATGGCCGACGTGGGCGCGGTGGCGCGCGCCAACACGCCCATCGCCGATCTGGCCGACATCAGCGCGCTGGACGTGGATTTCGCCGTGCCGGAGCGGTTCTACGGCGAGGTGCGCGCGGGCGCCGAGGTGCGGGCCACGACGCAGATCTTCCCCGGCGAGGCGTTCGACGGCGTGGTGACCAGCGTATCGCCGCGCATCGACACCGTCAGCCGCAGCTTCACCGCCCGCGCCCGCATCCCCAACCCAGACCTGCGCCTGCCCGGCGACGCCTTCATGCGCGTGACGCTGGTGCTGGCGGCGCGCGAGGGTGTTCTGGCGCCGGAGGAGGCGGTGGTCTCCGAAGGCGGCGAAACCTTCGTCTATGTGGTGGCGGACGGGCGCGCCGCGCGCCGCGCGGTGACCGTGGGCGCGCGCCTCGGCGGCCGCGCCGAGATCGTGCGCGGGCTGGCGGCGGGCGAGCTGGTGATCACGCGCGGCGTGCAGAAGGTCGGCGACGGCCGCGCGGTGCGGGTGATCGAGGTCGAGGGCGAGGGCGCCGCGCTCTCCGCCGCCGCCACGCCCGGCGCCTGAACGGGAGGCCGCCCGTGACCCTTTCCGACCTCTGCCTGCGCCGCCCGGTGCTCGCCTCGGTGATGAGTCTGCTGATCGTCGCCATCGGCCTTGTCGCCGCCTCGCGCCTGCCGGTGCGCGAACTGCCCGACACCGACGCCGCGACCATCACCATCGACACGACCTACACCGGCGCCGCGCCGCAGGTGATCGACAGCCAGATCACCGAACTGATCGAGGGCGCCATCGCGGGCGTCGCGGGCATATCCACCATCGCCAGCGAATCGCGCCGGGGCCGCTCGCGGGTGCGGCTCGACTTCGCCGAAGGCCGCGACATCGACGAGGCCGCCAACGACATCCGCGGCGCGGTGGGCCGGGTGCGCAACCGTCTGCCCGCCGACGCGGACGAGCCGCGCATCTTCAAGAACGACAGCGACGCCGACCCGGTGCTGCGCATCGGCATCGTCTCCAACCGCCTGTCGCCCGCCGAAATCACCGACTACGCGCAGCGCTTCATCATCGACCGGATCGCGACGCTGCCCGGCGTCGCCTCGGTCAGCGTCTTCGGCAAACGCAGCTATGCGATGCGCATCGCGCTCGACCCCAAGGCGCTGGCGGCGCGCAGGCTGGCCGTCACCGACGTCGCCGCCGCGCTGCGCGCGAACAATCTGGAGCTTCCCGCAGGCGAGGTGATTTCGGTCTGGCGGCAGTTCCAGCTGCGCGCCACCACGCGGCTCAACACGCCCGAAGCCTTCGCCAACGTGGTGCTGAAGGTGGTGGACGGCGCGCCGGTGCGGCTGGGCGACGTCGCGGCGGTGTTCGTCGGCGTCGAGGACGACAAGACCATCGTGCGCAACGACGGCGCGCCCGCCGTGGGGCTGGGCGTGCTGCGCCAGTCGCAGTCCAACACCATCGCCATCTCCGACGCGGTGCGCGCCGAGATCGACCGGATGCAGGACAATCTGCCCGACGGGATGCGGGTGTTCGTCACCTCCGACGACGCGCTGTTCATCCGCAACTCCATCGCCGAGGTGGTCAGGACGCTGGGCGTCGCCGTGGCGCTGGTGGTGCTGGTGATATTCCTCTTTCTCGGCTCGCCGCGCGCGACCGTCGTGCCCGCCGTCACCATCCCCGTGGCGCTGATCGGCGCGTTCATCGGGATTTACGCGCTGGGGTTCTCGATCAACATCCTGACGCTGTTCGCGCTGATCCTGGCGATCGGCATCGTGGTGGACGACGCCATCGTGGTGCTGGAGAACATCCAGCGCCGCGTCGAGGCGGGCGAGCCGCCGCTAGCGGCGGCGGCGCGGGGCGCGCGCGAAGTGGGCTTCGCGGTGGTCGCCACGTCGGTCACGCTGATCTCGGTATTCCTGCCGATCTCGTTTCTCGACGGCCAGATCGGGCGTCTGTTCACCGAGTTCGGCATCGTGCTGGCGGTGGCGGTGGGCTTTTCGACCTTCGTGGCGCTGACGCTGTGCCCGGTGCTGTGCTGGCTGCTGCTGAAGCAGGGATCCGGCGGCATGCTGGAGCGCGGCGTCAACGCGGTGTTCGGCTGGATCGAGCGGCGCTATCGCGGCGCGCTGTCGCTGGCGCTGGGGGCGCCGCTGGTGGTGCTGGCGCTGGCGCTGGGCGTCTCGGGCGCGGCGGTGTGGATCTACGGCCAGA